>NZ_CALSFP010000007.1 GCF_943737015.1 Staphylococcus sp. Marseille-Q5304 | reverse complement strand
AAAAAGAATGTTAAGTTACGGTGGTTTGCTTAAACAAAAACATAAAATTTTGAATTTAGACGACGCAGAAGATGGCGATTTAATAAAAACAAGTGATGACGAAACGATAACCGACGAAGAAGAAAAAGCACATTCAATCACTGCAATTTGGAATTACGAAAAACAAAATTATTTTTTAAAAAATTTGTAACGTTAGCTTAAAAGCTAGCGTTTTTTTATGCTTTTTTGCCCCTGCAGGAACTATAGCGTTCAACCAGCATGGTTGCCCAGTTTTTATGCCAATTTTTAAATTTGCATGTAACTGGGCAGTGTCTAAAAAATTCGACACTGGTTAAGCAAAAATTTTTGTTTTGTTTTTCTGATTTTTAAATTTAGCTCATATTTGCGTTTTAAGAGCCGTTAAATCGTTTTGGGTATAAATATATATAAAATACCCCTAAATGCTCTAAAAAGTATCTTAAAATTGCAAATAAGGGCATTATAATTTTTATTAAGTCTTTAAATATTTTGTTAGCATAAAAAAATAAGGAGCGTGAAAAAAGATATGCCTGAAAAATCAAAATTAGGAAGTTCATTAGCTTTTAATTATTTTTTATTACTTGTAGGTATATTAACTTTTCTTGGTTATTATTTTTTAGGAGATGCTAATTTCATGATTAGTTGGTTAATGGCAATGTTTCCAATAACTGTTGGAATTGCAAACATAGGTAGGCTAAAAAATAAAAAGTAGAACACGCATTTATGCCGAGAAAATTTATTGAAGTTGAGAAGAACCCTTAACTAAACTTGCAGACGAATGTCGGCATAGCGTGAGCTATTAAGCCGACCATTCGACAAGTTTTGGGTTTGTTAAGGGTTCCGAGGCTCAACGTCAATAAAGCAATTGGAATAAAGCAATATATTTATTGTCTATACCAATCTATTGCTTTTTTCTCTATTTTTTTCACGTATTTATCTTTGCCATTTACATAGGATTTTATATCTTCAGGATAATTCTTGGCTAATTCATTTTTTAATTCCCCATACTCTTTCGCGATTTCTTTATGAGATTTTAGATATTCTTTAAATGCTAAATGACGTTCTATTTCTGTTTTATTTTTATAGTCAAATACATGTAAGTGGTGAGTTCTTTTTATTTTTCCTTTTCTAAAAAATCTTCTTTTAGGAATACCATTTTCCCCTAAATTTTCGTATCCGAGGTCATTCAATTTTTCATTAAATTCATCAACTTTTTCTATATTTTTCACTACTACCATGATATCTATTATGGGTTTTGCTTTTAATCCTTGGATTGATGTACTGCCTATGTGATGAATATGAATTATTTCGTCGTTAAAAATAGTTTTTAATTTTTTTGCTTCGTTATTAAAATTTTCTTGCCAATTTGGTTGATAATCTTTAACTTCTACTCTTCTCATTTTAGCCTTCCTTTTTTGTTTTTTTAAAACGAGTGTAAACGAGTTTCTTCTTGTCTTGATACTATATAGAAATAATTCAAAGATTAAAAAATGTTGCTAAAGCCTTTTATATCAACGTTTATTTTGGTTTTTCGGCGTGAAAAGAAAATTTGACATAAAAAAACCCCAGTAATAAGATTAAAGTGTCAAGCTAAAATCGAATACTGGGGGTTTCTGTATGCATTTTTATACTACAAGATGTGTAGACGAAAATCAAGATAATGAAACATTGAAAGATATGACTAAAAACGGGAAACAACGCCCGTGGAGAGAAAAGAAAATCGACAATGTAAGCTATGCCGATATACTTGAAATTTTAAAAATTAAAAAGGCTTATAACGTAAAACAATGTGGTAACGTCTTAGAATTTAAAGCCAATGATGACGGGTATTTGAAGTTATATAAAACATGGTTTTGTAAATCAAAATTGTGTCCGGTTTGTAATTGGAGGCGTGCAATGAAAAATAGTTATCAAGCTCAAAGAGTGATTGAAGAAGTGGTTAAAGAAAAGCCGAAATCTCGTTGGTTATTTTTAACACTTTCAACTAAAAATGCGATTGACGGAGAAACGTTAGAACAAAGTTTAAGAGAAATGTCTAAGGCATTTAATAAATTAAAAATGTACTCAAAAGTTAAAAAGAATTTAATTGGTTTTATGCGTTCGACAGAAGTAACAGTTAATAAAAAAGACGGTAGTTACAACCAACATATGCACGTTTTATTGTGTGTCGAAAATGCTTATTTTAGAAAAAAAGAAAATTATATAACTCAAGACGAGTGGATCAAACTTTGGCAAAAAGCACTTCAAGTTGATTACAAACCAGTCGCAAATATTAAAGCGATTAAGCCAAACAAAAAAGGCGATAAAGATATTCAAGCTGCGATTAAAGAAACATCAAAATACTCTGTGAAATCATCTGATTATTTAACTGGTAATCATGAAAAAGACGCAGAAATCGTTAATGATTTAGAACAGGGGTTGTACAGAAAAAGAATGTTAAGTTACGGTGGTTTGCTTAAACAAAAACATAAAATTTTGAATTTAGACGACGCAGAAGATGGCGATTTAATAAAAACAAGTGATGACGAAACGATAACCGACGAAGAAGAAAAA
>NZ_CALSFP010000006.1 GCF_943737015.1 Staphylococcus sp. Marseille-Q5304 | reverse complement strand
CGTTCACGTAAACTTTGGTCGGTTTGGGGTGGACGACTTCTTTTTTTATTTTGCTATTAATATAACACTATCAAAAGGCTTGGTCTAATTTGATCAAGTCTTTTTTATCTAAACATTTGTATTAGCTGATATACAATTAATACTAACAAAACACCAAATACATACTTGTTTGTTATGAATTTCTCAAAGGCTTCTTTGAATTTCATGTTATTCCAAATCACGTCTCATTTCCTCGTTATGATTTACTAATCATCATATATAACAGTAGCAGTTACAAACAACCACGTGCTATTAGCTTGAATTTCTAATACTTTAATATCTTCTCTTGAACAAAATTCATTTACTAAATCATCTAATCTACCAGTAGTCCATGTTGCAAATGTTCTTATTTTCAAAGTATCACACCTTTTTTTTGACTAACTTACCAAAATTATTGCATTATTCCAATTGCTTTATTGACGTTGAGCCTCGGAACCCTTAACAATCCCAAAACTTGTCGAATGGTCGGCTTAATAGCTCACGCTATGCCGACATTCGTCTACAAGTTTAGTTAAGGGTTCTTCTCAACTTCAATAAATTTTCTCGGCATAATAGCGTGCTTATCAGATATTATATCTGATATAATCAAGATATAGGAGTGTCAGCTCCCCCAAAAGAACTAATCAATGAGTTCTTTTATAATTTCGGCTATAAGTTTTGTAATTAAATTGATGATTGCTCTTAATAAGTTAATTAAGCTTATTAAGAGCTTTTTTGTTTATAAATCTAAGTCAAAACCTTTATCTTTATTTTGTTTATTTAACCTAGTATTTTCAAATGCTTTTTGATTTCTTATCTTCTCATCTTTGTTATCAAACATCTTTCTATCTTCGTGATCCAACACAACAATGTTTCTAAACCTTTGTTTAAATTGTGGTTTTAATGAATCGTCTATTTTATCAATCACTTTTCTGTAGTTATCTGCTCCAAATACATGTTTACCTGCTTCACAAATTCCTTTTACAAACCCTTTGGTATTTTCATGATTTTGCTTTTCTTCTTGATATGCAGTTTTATATTTATCTCTTTCTTCTCTTAATTTTTTAAAATTTTTACTAGCCACATTCATTTTGTGACGTTGCTCATTGATTGTTCCACGTTGTTCTTTAGTTGTTTCTTTTAGATTTTGAATAGTCTCGCCATTAATCAATTTTTTATATTCTGGTTCCATTCGCTTACCAAAATCAGATTGCTTTTTAAGTATTTGATAATCATCTTCTTTTAAAATCACTCGACCTGTTTTTTCACTCTCTTTTGAAAATAGACTTGGTTTTTTATACTCATATTCTATATCGTCATTTAAAGGCTCATATAAGACATTTTTTAAACTTTGGTAGTTTTCCTTTTCTTTTTCATTTTCGTCTCTTATTTGGTCTATGAATGTCTTTAAATTATTTATTTCGTCTCTTTTAGATTCAATATCGTTATTTAATTTCGTTTTTTCGTCTTTAGCTTGTTGTAACTCTGTTTTTGTTGAATCCAGTTGACCCTTTTGTTCTTTGATTTGATTCGTCATATTTAGGTGTTGTGTTTTTAAATTAGGCAATTTCTCTTGTTCCAACATATCCACTTCGTTTTTTAAAATACTGTGTTGCTTTTGAAGTTTAGCCACTTTCTTTTTATATTCTTCTTCACCTTTTTTGTAATGGTCGGCCAATCTCCTAGCTCTATCTTTTTGATTTTGATAATAGTCGGTATTTTCTTTGAATTGTTCAACTTCTTGATGTTTACGTTCCGTTTTATGTTTAGGCGTGCCACGTTCCAATCTATAACCCTTATCATTCACATATTGATTAAATCTATCTTGAAATTCCGTCATAGATTTCTTATTGCCCAGCATTTCTTTAGCACTTAATCGTCCATCTTCTGTGATAGGTACAACCCCAAAATGCATATGTGGTGTTTTTTCGTCCATATGAACCGTTGCATATAACACATTTTCTTCGCCATACTCTTCAACTAAAAACTCTTTACTATCTTCAAAAAATCGTTTGATATCTTCATCTGGTTTTCCTAAAAAGAAAAACGAATCTGATGTAATAACCCCATCTATGTGTTTTACTGCGTCTTTTCTTATTTTTCGTTTCCCTTTATAATTTTGTTCAATTTTCTCGTCTATTTTTTGATTGAAATCAATTGGCTTTGGATTAATTAAATCGTAATTCATATCAGATTTAGACAAATCAACATCTGCATTTTCATATTTTTTATTTTCTCTTTGAACATGTTTTTGAATACCAGTTGTATTGGTTTTACCTTTCACTTTTGCAACTCTAATAATGGAATAGCTCATTAATAAATTACCTCCTAAGCACATCATCAATGTGGCCTTTAATAATTAAAGTATAACACACTAGACTTATTTACTTCGTTTCATAAGTCGTTAAACCGTGTGCTCTGCGAGGCTAGTTTTTGTGCAAGCACAAAAAATGGACTGAACAAGTCAGTCCATAAGTTCAAAACCTGCGACCAAAAATGGTGGTCGCAAATTCGTTTTTAAATTTTATGATCACTTACGTGTATAAAATTTAATGCACTCAAAATTCAAAATCAGAAAGCCAAAAATCAATTTGCTTTTGCAATTGTTTTTCGTTTTCTTTCAAAGTCAATTTCATTAAATCTGTTAAATCAATTGGAGATATTTCTTTAATCAAATTTTTATATTTGTATTTAGTTCTTTTGTTTAATTCTCCCCATTTACCTTCTTCATGAATTAACATGTAAATCATTGCTTGTTCATTTATTTTTTTTAGTGTAGTCCAATCTGGTTTCAAAATATGTAAATCATCAAAACAACCATTCCATATATCAACCATATTTCTTTTCAATTCAATTTCTACACGCCATAAGTATTCTGAATCAATTTCAATATCTGCATTGTCTTTACGTTCTTGTTTTTTATTATAAACGCGAATAAATCTGTCGCTATCACGTACACCAAAATATTTTGTTTCTGGTTTCCCATTACGTCCATAAAATATAGTTTTCTTTACTGCTTTATCTGACAACGCATAATAATCGCTCAAATCATATTCAAAATCGAAAGCCAAATCTAATCTTGTAAACCCAATATCTTCCATGTACCAAATAATATTTTGTTTTAGCCAAATCATTTCATCTTGCGTCAATTTATTCGGATTAAATTCAACACGTATATTACGTCTATCCCAACTATCTGCTTTCACTTTGTCATATTCAATATAAACTTTTTCTTGAAGTGCTTTAGCTTTGAATTTGGTTTGTAAGATATCCCAAAGTCTAATTTGAGGCTCAATACTCATAAATTTGGAAAGTTTTTCGGCACTATCTTTATTAAGATTTCCAACAATAGTCATAGCGTCAAAGCTTAATTTTGGTTTTGGTGGGTGCACAGAATGCACTCCTAACCGGCTATTAGAGTAGCCGGTTTTAGAAAAATTGTCTAAATCCTTATTTTGTAAGTAATTTGAATGATTTTCTTCAGTCATAAAAAATCGACTCCTTAATTTGTTTTAAGAAGTCGTCCACCCAAACGTCAAATGTAAATGTTGAAGTATAATCAAATATCGTTTAATATCAAAATATACAAAAACATAAAAACATCGACTGTTTTATATTTTGGCTAGTCGTTCACGTAAACTTTGGTCGGTTTGGGGTGGACGACTTCTTTTTTTATTTTGCTATTAATATAACACTATCAAAAGGCTTGGTCTAATTTGATCAAGTCTTTTTTATCTAAACATTTGTATTAGCT
>NZ_CALSFP010000005.1 GCF_943737015.1 Staphylococcus sp. Marseille-Q5304 | reverse complement strand
AAAAATAAAAAAGCTACTAGCAAAAAACTAGTAGCTTAAATCTTAGTTAAATTTTGATGTAGTATTAATTTTTATATCTACGCTACAACGTCGATTCAAATTCGTGCAGTATTAATTTTTGTATCTGCGCCACAACGCCGATTACTAATAATGCAGTATTAATTTTTATATCTGTGCTGCAACACCGATTACTTAAAACTAAGATAAAAAATCGACGAAGGTCGATTATGGTTTTTGCACGCGTTCTTTTTAGAACGCATAAGTGCGCCCTTACGGGATTTAACTAGATTATAACGACGAAAATCAGACCTGTAAAGCGATAACTATTGTGATAAAGTTTGCTAAAAAGGAGTTTTGAAGTTGAAAAAAACAGAACGTAATTTATTTTCTATTTTCTTATCTTTAGGAAGTCTTTTTGCTATCTTTAGTGGTTTCTTTATTTTGGGCATTGGAATGTTAATTGGTGGAGCAACTTTATTAACTAAAAGTATTTCTGAAGAATAAAAGAGTTGACGCATTTATGCCGAGAAAATTTATTGTGCGTTGAGAAGAACCCTTAACTAAACTTGGAGACGAATGTCGGCATAGCGTGAGCTATTAAGCCGACCATTCGACAAGTTTTGGGATTGTTAAGGGTTCCGAGGATCAACGTCAATAAAGCAATTGGAATAAAGCATCTATGATTATTTGAAAACATAAGTTATAATACATTCAAAAATATTTTTGAATGAGGTGTAATTATGATTCAGACTATTGTAACTGCTGCTATTCTTTATATTGCGACAGCAGTAGATTTATTAGTAATTTTATTAATATTTTTTGCTAGAGCAAAGACTAGGAAAGAATATCGAGATATTTATATTGGTCAATATGTAGGTTCTGTGGCATTGATTGTCGTAAGTTTATTCTTTGCCTTTGTCTTAAATTATGTTCCTGAAAAATGGATATTAGGATTATTAGGGTTAATACCGATTTATTTAGGAATTAAAGTAGCTATTTATGATGATTGTGACGGAGAAGAGAGAGCTAAAAAAGAATTGAATGAAAAAGGATTGTCTAAACTAGTTGGTACGATTGCAATTATTACCATAGCAAGTTGTGGCGCTGATAATATTGGTGTATTTGTTCCCTATTTTGTGACATTAAGTGTTACTAATTTATTAATTACTTTGTTTGTCTTTTTAATTTTAATTTTCTTCTTGGTATTTACTGCACAAAAATTAGCTAATATTCCAGGAGTTGGAGAAATTGTTGAGAAATTTGGTCGTTGGATTATGGCTGTTATTTATATAGCTTTAGGTTTATTTATCATTATAGAAAATGACACTATTCAAACAATTTTAGGATTTATATTTTAATTTAGGGTGTGATTTTATATGAGCTATAAAAATGCTTGTGATGTGATCTGTGTACATGAGGATAAAGTTAACAATGCCTTAAGTTTTTTAGAAGATGATAAATCTAAGAAATTACTTAACATTTTAGAAAAGATTTGTGATGAGAAGAAATTGAAAATTATATTATCTTTGATTAAAGAAGATGAGTTGTGTGTTTGTGATATTTCTTTGATATTGAAAATGAGTATTGCTTCAACTTCACATCATTTAAGACTTTTATATAAAAATGAGGTGCTTGATTTTTATAAAGATGGAAAGATGGCATATTATTTTATTAAAGACGATGAAATAAGAGAGTTTTTCTCTAAAAATCAGAAGGGTTTTTGAAACGAGTGAAACGAGTTTCTTCTTGTCTTGATACTATAAAAATAAGCAAAGATATAACATAAAATGACTTATCGGAAGTTAGCTATTATCACATATTCAAAGATGATATAATATAAAAGTCGCCTATCTCTCAGGCGTCAATATAGACGTAGAGAGGAGGTGTAATTATGCTTGATAACTTTGTTCACATCATGACCACAGCAGCGAGTGGTTGTATCGTCGCATTATTTGCGCATTGGCTACGCAATCGCAACGATAAGAAAAAATAGGCGACTATAGTCACACCTAAAAATCCCCTCACTACTTCCGATAGTGAGGGGATTGGTGTATTATGCTTAATAACTTTGTTAAGTAGATTATAACACTGGTTAGTAGAGGAATGCAACAGAACCATATTTAATATGATTAATATAGGTATTTGGCCAATGGTCATTCTAGCATTATTAATCATAGCTAATAGTATTTTTATGGTTTACAAGACAGTAGACGTTAAAAAACGCAAATGACAAAAAAGCAATCTCACTCTTAATTTATGTGAGATTGCTTTTATTTATCATAATAATATAATGACGTTTCAAGCACATTATTTAATGTTACAAACACTTCTTCAACTGTATAGTTATAGTCATTTTCTACCCAACGTCGTAGTACTTCTATTACGCCACTACTGTAAAAATCAGCTACAATTTCAGGATGTTTACTTTCTCTAATCTTTTGCGCTAAGAGGTCACGCTTACGAGTTGAATTATTTAACATCATTTCGCGACCCACATTCGTTAAACTTCTAAATACATCTGCCTGTCGAGACGAAACTAATAGATGCTTAAAAATCTTTTTATTATTACAAATGTAATAAATAAAGTCTTCAAATGATTCAGAGGTTGTAATGTCTGCTGATGTGTCACCTTTAGCTATAATTTGTTGTGCAATAAAGTCAGGTAAAGTGTAGAGTAATTCATATTTATCTTGGAAGTATCTATAGAACGTACTGCGGTTGATTTCTGCAATATCACATATTTTTTGAACCGTGATTTCATCAAAATGATAATCATGTAAAAGTATAAACACTGTTTCATGAATATGTTTAATCATACGCTTTTGATTTGCTGACGGCATTATCTGATTCTCCTATTTATTTAATCTAGTCAGATAGCCTGACGTAATAAGAGTAATTTATCACAATAAAGTTGATTTTTCCAAACATA
This sequence comes from Staphylococcus sp. Marseille-Q5304, assembly GCF_943737015.1. Classification (GTDB taxonomy): domain Bacteria; phylum Bacillota; class Bacilli; order Staphylococcales; family Staphylococcaceae; genus Staphylococcus; species Staphylococcus hsinchuensis. The sequence continues at coordinate 11,596 of NZ_CALSFP010000005.1, read as the reverse complement.
ACAACTGATACTACGTTTAAATTTGTTTATAAAAAAAGAGTAAATAAGTTATTTGAAACGTTTAATACTATAAGAGCGATATAAAAAAGTAGGAGCGAAACTGAGTTTAGTTTCACTCCCTCGCAATATAGCTACGATTGAGAAGAGTTTGTCTTAAGCGCCTTCTCAACTTGGTTTGCTACTGTAAATTTGCATTATGAGTTTTAAATATGCTACACCAAACGAGCATATTCTTTATTTGTCTATCTTAACTTTGTAATTAGTTAGTCTCAATATCTTCTAACCATTCATCTACTTTATTATCATTATCATCCACATAGTCTTTAGCTACTTGTTCTGGATTTTTGTTATCAACAAAGATTTTTTTAGCTAATTTGTCTTCGTCAGATTTACTCCAATCATCTGCCATACGTGTTGCAATTGTGTATGCAGCTGGATGTGCCTCTTTAAAGTTTTTGTTAAATACTAAGTCAATATGTTGATTATTATTACCATAAATGTTGTCAGGATCTTTCAACATTTTAACGTCTAATTCTTTAGAGAACCAACTAGGTTCCATTGATGTGAAGACGATAGGTTCTTGTTGTTTAAAAGCAGATTGAATTTTCTTGAATTGGTCTTGGTCAGAACTTTCTTTCAAGCTATATTTATCCAAGTTGTCACTATCAAGTTCATCTTTAGTTTCTTGCATAACGCCATTACGTGCGTCTGTGCCTTGAATTGTCCAATCTACAGATTTTCCGAAGTCACTGTTTTTTAAGTCACTAATTGAGTCGACATCTTGCACGTACTTAGGTACGGCTAAGCCTACTTTTGCGTTATCAATTAAATGTTTATCATCATAAATTGTTAATTTACTTTTGAACTTATCGTAGTAACTTTTATCAGTAGTAGGGAAGATACCTGATGCATGGAATGAATCAGAATTCTCTGATACAGCAGTATATAACGGGCCACTTGCTGTTACTGGTGTAGTTGTTACATCATAACCTGCTTTTTTCAATACTTCTGCTATAACTAGTGAACGTGGTGTTGAATTATCACTCGCGATATAAGGTATTTCGATTTCTTTATTACCAAGTGATGTTTGACTATCGTCTGATGAACCACTACCGCTACCACTATTACCACAAGCACTTAGCACTATAGCTAAGGCTAGTGTGGCTAGTAGTCCTAAGAATTTCGAACTACGTCGTTTTAACATAACGTGTTTCCTCCTTTTTAATATTAGTCTCTAAGTTCGTCATCATGACGATGTTGAGATGATCGGTTATATCTATCGTAAACACCTTTGTTGTTTTCACGAGCGTATAACATTAATGCTTTGAATAATACATCTTGATCAATATTGCTATCAGTTAATTCTTTGTATAAGTTTGTTGTTTTATCGAAATTTGAATCATGATAATCATCGTTTCTATCGTAATTGTCTTGATAGTGTCGATCATTATAATTACGCTCATCATGATGAGTATGGTCGCCATCTTGAGTATAAAGTGATTCATAGTCGATATCATCACGTTGATTATCATAATGATGTTGGCGATGATGCTGGTCATGATGATTATCTAAATGCACAGAACGGTTATAATCTTCGTCATTATAATTGCGATTGTGGTTACGTTTGTCATTTTGATAAACATAGTTATCTTTGTCTTGTCTAGCGTATTCATTATTTTTATCGTTGACATGACCTTTTTCAGAAGATGTGTCGTGATGATTATCTTCTTCTAAAGCTTTACCTTCAACGTCAATGTTTGGCAATACTGCACCTAACCATTTAGGAAGGTACCATGAAGCTTTACCAAAGAGTTTCGTCAATGCTGGAATTAATGTCATACGTACGACGAATGCGTCGAATAACACACCGAAACCTAATGCGATACCCATTGACTTAATTGCACTGTCATCTTGGAAGACGAATGCGATGAATACACTGAACATAATAAGTGCAGCAGCTACGATAACAGGTCCACTTTCTTTGATACCTACACGGATTGAATGATCATTGTCGCCAGTCTTACTGTATTCTTCATGTACACGTGTCATTAAGAAGAGCTCGTAGTCGATGGCAAGTCCGAATAACAATCCAATTGTGACTACTGGAAGGAATGCGAGTAATGGTCCTGTGTTTTCAATACCAAATAAGCTACCCATAAAGCCATGTTGAATGACTAATGTTGTGAAACCTAATGTAGCCATTAATGAAAGGATAAAGCCTAGTACTGCTTTTAATGGAACTAAGATTGAACGGAACACAATCATTAATAAGACGAATGCTAATACAACGATAACGCCTGCAAATACTGGAATAGCGTTGTTTAGTTTTTCTGACATATCGATGTTAATAACACTTTGTCCTGAAATTTCAGTGTCATAGTCATATTTTTCTTGCGCTTGGCTATGATAATCACGTAAATCATATACTAGATTTTCTGTTGACTGTGAGTTCGGTCCTTTTTCAGGAATGATTGTGAATAATGCGTAATTGTTGTTGTCAGTTAGTTGTGCTTTTGAAACTGTATCAACATTATCAATGTCTTCTACATCACTACGCATATTATTTAAGTCACGTTCGATAGTGCTTTTACTTCCACCATCTTTTGTATTTACTAACATGACAATTTGTCCGTTATAACCTTCGCCAAAATTATCTGAGATCAATTTATAAGCTTTGTATTCTGATGAGTCAGTTGGTTTTAAACTATCATCTGGAATACCTAAACGCATGCCACTGACTGGTATAGCAGCTAAAATTAAAATAATTAAACTTACAATAACAGCGATAACTGGCTTACCAACAATAAATTTTGCCCAAGGATGATCTTTAGGGTCTTTACTTTTAGATGGTTTATCTTTAATTTTAATACTTTTATGGAAGATACTGATTAGGGCAGGTAATAGTGTTAATGCTGCTAATACTGCAAATAACACACTAATCGCTGAAGCAAATCCCATAACCGATAAGAAGTCGATTCCTACAAGTGATAAACCACAAACAGCAATCATAACTGTAAGACCAGCGAATATTACAGCACTACCTGCTGTACCCACTGCTGTTGCGATAGCTTCTACAGTATCGACACCTTTTTTCTTAAGTTCTTTAAATCTAAATAGAATAAAGAGTGAGTAGTCAATACCAACAGCTAAACCTATCATTACAGCTAGTGTAAGCGTGAAGTTTGGAATATCAAAGATATATGTTAATAATGCGATGATACCAACACTTGAACCTAAACCGATGATTGCACTAATAATTGGCATACCAGCTGCGATAAGTGAACCAAAGGTAATAAGTAAGATTACGAATGCTACGACGATACCGACAATTTCTGATGTACCACCAATTTCAGCATTCATAGAGCTACCTTGAGCTTTTTCAATTTGCACATTGTGGTTGTCAGTTACATCTTTTAATTCTTTGTCGATGATATGTTTAGAAGAATCTTTTAATCCAGTTTGTGGAACTACATAACTTACGTTAGCGATAGCGGTATCGCCTTCATCGTTAACTTGTCCACTGTCATATGGATTAGAGATATTTTGGATATAATCATCATTTTGTCTGATATTGTCTAAAGCATCTTCAATATCTTTCTTCGTATCTTTATTATTGAGTCCATCATTCTTATTAGAATGGAAGACTATTTTCATCGAGGCTTTCTCACTGTCCTGATGAAATTCTTTACTAATTTTATCGTTTGTGTCTAATGACTTAAGGCCGTTCATAGTGATGTCACTGTCAAACTTCGGTGAGTTTATCATTAATGGCGTGATAATGACACCTAGTATAACAAGCCATCCTATAACACTTAGCCATTTGTTCTTAGCTATAAATTTTCCTAGTTTGTATAATAGCTTTGCCAAGACATTTCCCCCTATTTCATTAATTTATATCGCTTAAAGTATGGGTAGTATGTTGATGATTTGTGAGCAATTACATTAAACCGATACCTCAAATTAAGCATATTTAAAATGTTACATTTGATAATGTAACAAGTTATACCCACGTTCGGGTACCATTAAAAGTTTTAAGTCGTTGGAAAATGCAACACTTTGGAAAAAATGTTGGTGAAAATAGTGTGTATTAAGGGAATATATAAGAAAACAGGTAACCTCGTGATGATGGTATACCTGAAAATAATTTGGTACGTAGACTTACGATGTAGTTAGTTCATTAAATAAAACAGGAGAAGTAATGCGTCTATTAAGACAAAAATTACGCCAGGAATATAAATTTTTGGTTCTGTTGCAAAGTTAAAAATCATGTAATATTTATACTAAAAAACGAAAAATAATTAATACTAACAAAACTCTTTAAATGTACTCCTTTTCTCATTTATTAGGTGAATATTTCTAATATAACAAGTAAAGTGACACAAAAAAGTAAAAAATATTTATCTATATGTCTACTTGTGGTACACCCTAATCATACAAAGAGAGTTATTGAATTTATAATAACTTAAACGTATGATTAGGGTGTATATTAATTGTGGAGTGAAAATGAATGATTATAGGTTATGCAAGAGTATCTTCGGTAGATCAGAATTTAGAGAGACAGCTAGATAATTTGAAAACATTTGGCGTAGAGAAAATATTTACAGAGAAACAATCGGGAAAGTCAGTAGAAAATAGACCCGTATTTCAAGAAGCACTTAACTTTGTGAGAATGGGCGATAGATTTGTAGTAGAATCGATTGATCGCTTAGGTCGTAATTATGATGAAGTGATTAACACAGTTAATTATTTAAAGGATAAAGAAGTTCAATTGATGATTACTAGTTTACCTATGATGAATGAAGTGATTGGTAATCCACTATTAGATAAATTTATGAAAGATTTAATCGTTCAAATCTTAGCAATGGTTTCAGAACAAGAACGAAATGAAAGTAAACGTAGACAAGCACAAGGTATTCAAGTTGCGAAAGAAAAAGGTGTGTATAAAGGACGCCCTTTACTATATTCACCTAATGCTAAAGATCCTCAAAAACGTATTATCTACCATCGTGTTGTTGAAATGTTAGAAGAAGGCAAAGCAATTAGTAAGATTGCGAAAGAGGTTAATATCACAAGACAGACAGTTTATAGAATTAAAAATGGTAAGGGATTATCTTGATAAATGGATTGTTAATGCAAATGAGATCTTCTCACAGCGTCCTAAATTATATGTTATTCATCTATTATGAGATTCTAATAATAAGACAAGAAAAGAGAGTGCGAATTCGCACTCTCCTTTTGTGTAGTACTATTGAAATTTTGTCTTAAAAACGAACGTAATTTAGAAATAATATTTATTGGTATTTCAAGAATATATATATAATTATTTACTAAGTCCATTTAAAAAAATTTGAGAGAACTTGTTCATAAGTTTAATTCTTTCATTAATATTTTGTTCATGTGTAAAGGTAACAATTCCATTAACAGCGTTTGCTGCTATTTTACTAACAGCATTAACATCATTAATACACCATTCGCCATTTAAATTACCCTCCTTAAAAATTACATGATAAGCATCTATATATTTGTTTTCTAATTTATTCATTTTTTCATTAATGCTATTAGTTTTATAATATTCAGTGCAAAATTCAATTATTGCGTTTTGAAGTGGATAATAGTATTCGGTTGTTAAAGATAGTTCATTATATAAATAAAATTTTTCTCTATTAGTTTTACATTTGATTTGTTCCTTTTTCCACTGTTCTTGCCATTTAGATTCTTCTATATTTAAAATTTCTAAAAATAGATTTTCTTTTGTTTTAAAGTGATAATAAAGATTCCCTTTACTACTTTCTGATAATTTAACAATTTCTCCAGTAGTAGTGGCATTATATCCATTTTTTATAAATAATTCCTTTGCGACACCTAGTATTTTATCTTTCAAGTTCATCACGCCTTTAATGAGTATTAAGTACTATCAATGATAGCACAAAAAATTCAAAGAATAATTGTATAACACAATACAGCCATTTAAATTTCGCAAGATTTTTTGTTGTAATATGTAAAAAAATAGATTACAATCCTTATAGACCGTGCGATCGGTCTATAAGGATTGGAGGGAACTTAAATGATTTCATTTTTTACAAAAACTACTGATATGATGACATCAAAAAAAAGATGGACTGCACTAGTAGTATTAGCTGTTAGTTTGTTTGTTGTTACAATGGATATGACAATATTAATTATGGCTTTACCGGAATTAGTAAGAGAGTTAGAGCCTTCTGGTACCCAACAGTTATGGATAGTTGATATATACTCTCTTGTTTTAGCTGGCTTTATAATTCCATTGAGTGCCTTTGCTGATAAATGGGGAAGAAAAAAAGCATTATTAACTGGATTTGCTTTATTTGGCCTCGTTTCATTAGCTATATTTTTCGCAGAAAGTGCAGAGTTCGTAATAGCTATTCGATTTTTACTTGGTATTGCAGGTGCTTTAATAATGCCAACTACTCTTTCAATGATAAGAGTAATTTTTGAAAACCCTAAAGAAAGGGCCACTGCATTAGCTGTATGGTCAATCGCTTCATCGATAGGTGCTGTTTTTGGACCAATTATCGGAGGAGCTTTACTTGAGCAATTTTCATGGCACTCGGCATTTTTAATTAATGTACCGTTTGCGATAATAGCAGTTGTAGCAGGTTTATTTTTATTACCAGAGTCTAAGTTATCAAAAGAAAAGTCTCACTCGTGGGATATTCCTTCTACAATTTTATCAATTGCAGGCATGATTGGACTGGTATGGAGTATCAAAGAATTTTCAAAAGAAGGACTAGCAGATATTATTCCATGGGTTGTAATAGTATTAGCAATTACCATGATAGTGATATTTGTTAAACGTAATTTATCAAGTTCTGATCCAATGTTAGACGTAAGACTTTTTAAAAAGAGATCATTTTCAGCTGGTACAATTGCTGCATTTATGACAATGTTTGCAATGGCATCTGTTTTGTTATTAGCTTCACAATGGTTACAGGTTGTGGAAGAACTTTCTCCTTTTAAAGCTGGCTTATACCTATTACCTATGGCAATAGGAGATATGGTGTTTGCACCAATTGCACCCGGATTAGCGGCGCGATTTGGACCGAAAATAGTGTTACCTTCCGGAATTGGAATTGCAGCCATTGGCATGTTTATTATGTATTTCTTTGGTCATCCATTATCATATTCTACAATGGCTTTAGCATTAATTTTAGTTGGAGCTGGTATGGCTTCACTAGCAGTTGCATCTGCTCTAATAATGTTAGAAACACCTACATCAAAAGCAGGTAATGCAGCTGCTGTTGAAGAGTCTATGTATGACCTTGGAAATGTTTTTGGTGTAGCAGTACTTGGTAGCCTATCTTCTATGCTTTATCGTGTATTTTTAGATATTTCATCTTTTTCATCAAAAGGTATAGTTGGAGATTTAGCTCATGTAGCTGAAGAATCTGTAGTGGGCGCTGTCGAAGTAGCTAAAGCTACGGGGATAAAACAGCTTGCAAACGAGGCTGTAACATCATTTAATGATGCTTTTGTAGCAACTGCTTTAGTAGGTGGGATTATCATGATTATCATTTCAATAGTTGTCTATTTGTTAATTCCCAAATCACTTGATATAACTAAACAAAAATAGTACTAAACATATATTTTTAGATATTGTAGATTAGTTTATTTTTAAAATTAGTAATAGTTAAAAAGTAGAACCATTAATTTTAAATGGTTCTACTTTTTTATTATTAAGTAAAATTATAAAAGACAATTTCTTAAATTAATAATATGATATACCTATATCTAATAATTTATTAGTATTAATAAACCTTGAAAGGATGATTAACTGATGAATAGAGCAGATATTTTTAAAATATTTGATGTAGAACTTAATATAACTATATTTTTAGGAGCACTAGTAGCAACTTTCATCTATTTTATAAGTTACATGAACAATGTAAATGAATTAATTACATTATGCTTAACATTAGCTTTTCCTGCATATTTATTAAAAATTAGCAGATCGTTCGAGGTTATTTTATTAGAGGAAAAAATAAAAAATAGTAAAATCAAAATCTGTGACAAAGATAGAATTGAACGAGAGATACTGGTGAAAAAGAACCTAATAGATGAACTATTGTTTCCTAATAGAGTTATTAAAAAATATACACTGACAATTTTAATTTACAGTATAGGTATTATTATTCTTTTACTACTTTGTAATATGTTAAGTTATGGAATTGGTGAAAATGTCAATTTTATCTGGAGATTACTAGCTTGTTATGTAACGAGTGTCACAGTGATTATAGTTGCCTTGATTATAATGATAATGATATTTGATCTTATAATTGGATTACTATTAAATTTTCAAATATTTTTAAAAAATAAAAAGTATGATGACTTTTTATAATTATTCGATTTATATAATGAAAAATTAAATGATTAAACATAGAAACCTCAAAACAAACCATATTTAATAGAGTTTATGGCGCCTTATACAAATAAAGGCTATGCTGTTAAAGAATTATGTAGCTATCTTCAGATTAATATGGATGATGTTTATACTATTGGCGATAGAAAATTGATTTACCTATGTTTAATACCCTAGATAATTCTTCTGATAATTTAGTTTTTGTTAGAGTTTAACATAACTGATGATTATCAGAAGTTCTAGCATAAAAAAGCACTACAAGTTCATGAGCTTGTAGCGCTTTTTATTGTGTTAATTACCAAACAACCGACTCCAGAAACCTTTTTTAGGTGATTTTTCTTCCTTATCTTCGTATTCATTATCTATTTCTTCGAATTGTTTATCGTCTATTGTGGATGGTTCTTCATTGAGGTTTTCATTCTCTTTCTCTTCAGGTATATCTTTATGCTGTACCTCTATGGGCTGTTCCTTTTCTGGTTGCTGATTAAAATCTTTAGTTTCTTCGGTAAACTTTGCTTCTTGCGCCTTAACATTTTGTCTATCATTAGAAGATGTATCAAAGGAATAATTAAGCTGTCTTTCTTCCTCTAATTGATTTTCTAGTTTTTGAATTTTTTTATTACTTTCTAAAGCCAATATTTGCTGATTCTCTAAAAGTCTATTAAGTGTATTTATTTGCTCTTTATCTCTATTTGATTGTTCTTTATATATAGCTACTTGGTTATATAATTGTTTTATTGTCTCATCTTTCACCAGGTTATCATTATTAGGTTCAGCTTCTTCTTTTTTTTCACCTTCAAAATCATCATTCTTATTTTGATTTTTTCTTATTCGGTTTACTACTATAGTTTCATCTTCACCGGATAAGTAATTTACGTTATCGATTTTTTGAAATTTTACATTTGCTTTTTTAGCATTATTATAAACAGTCATTTTTGTTACGTTTAATTCATCGGCAATTTCCTTCATACTTTTCATATAATGGCCTCCATATAATTATACACATGACATTTATACCATTATATAGCTATTATACTTGTTATTACAAGGGCATATAATTCATTATACATATAGCTATATACGGTTATACGTATAACTATATAGGATTATATGTATAAACTTTCAACCCTACATGTATAGGTGTTATACACCCTTTATACTTGCTATATAAGCGTTTATACGCTGTTATATGACATAACCATATAAAGGTATTATACGAAGCTTTATCTTTTTTGAAAATGCATACATCCAAATGTATATAAACAATTTAACAAAGCTTTTAAAAGTGTTATTATAAATATATATAAAAGAAACCCAACTACGGGAATAGTCAGGTTTCTTCGGTAATAAAACAAGTGGTTTGTTTATATATTTGTTATATTCTTATTATATATTCTAAGAATTATTAGTGCAAGTCGAATACATATAAACTTACTTATAGCTTTTTATTACCTCTTTTAGAAATTTAAATATGAAAGAGGTTTTTGTATGTCCAACTTTAACATTAAAGAAATCCAAAAAGAAAAATTTTATCAATTACCTAAAGTGTTTTTTACGAATCCTAAATATGTTAATTTGTCTAACGATGCAAAAATAACATGGTCAATATTAAGAGATCGTTTAGATTTATCTATAAGAAATAATTGGGTAGATAAAAATGGAGATATATTTTTTATTTATACCAATGAAAAGCTTAAATCTATTTTAAATATTAGTAGTCCAAATAAGTTATCTAAAATTAAAAAAGAATTAACTCAAGCTGATTTATTCAATCAAATAAGAGTAGGTTTAAATAAACCTAATAAATTATATATTAAAAAACCGGAAGTAACAGAAGCTGATGTATATTATATTTCACAACAAGAAAATGATATAGAACAGCGTAATAACACGGACGTATCAAATTCATACGTCCAGAAATATGATAATGATACATCAAGAAATATTAATTTGATACATCATGACATATCAAAAGAATACACTAATGATACTGACTTAAGTAATACTGACTATATAGAGACTAAGAATAATGATACGCATGATATGAATGATACATATAACAATTCAACAAACCACAATCATTCGAATCATACAAATCATCAACAAAATGAATTTAATAATGATGCCTTAAAATTCCAAGTGCTTGAAGAATTGCCACAACAAATCAAAGATTACGTAAGTAATTTTGAAATTAGAGAAATTCGTATTATTAAAAGTGTTTTACTCAAAGGGAAGAAATCATTTAATAATGCCCATGATACCTATTATCGTTTAGAAGATGTTGAGTTTGAAATTGTCAGTGTCTTAAAACGTTTTAAAGCGATGCTGCTACAAAAGAATGAAACCGTTGAAGCTATGCAAGGATATTTAATGCAATCGATTAAAGCTGAACTTGAAGAAATACACGCACTTAATATGCGTCGTCAAAACATGAAACAACATAATATCTTTAGCCAATAATTTAGATAATTTTATAGCAATCAAAGAGACTTCAAAATACTCGGTTAAGTCATCAGATTTTTTAACTGATAATGACGAAAAAAATCAAGAAATCGTAAATGATTTAGAAAAAGGTTTATACCGAAAACGTATGTTGAGTTATGGTGGTTTGCTTAAACAAAAACATAAAATTTTAAATTTAGACGATGCCGAAGATGGTAATTTGATTAATACAAGTGACGAAGATAAAACAACAGACGAAGAAGAAAAAGCACATTCAATTACGGCAATTTGGAATTTTGAAAAACAAAATTATTACTTAAAAGATTTGAAACGTTAGCTTAAAAGCTAGCGTTTTTTTATGTCTTTTTGCCCCTGCGGGAACTATAGCGTTCAACCGGCATGGTTGACCAGTTTTTATGCCAATTTTTAAATTTGCATGTAACTGGGCAGTGTCTTAAAAAATCGACACTGGATTTGCTCAAATTTTTGCTTTTGGAAATAGCATATATTTATTTGGCTCATATTTGCGTTTTAAGAGCTTATATAAGTTTTTAGGCATAAAACTATATGATTTACCCCTAAATCTTTAAAATGCCCCCTTAAAACTCAAAATAAAGGTATTTAAAATTTTAAAAAATAAAAAAGCTACTAGCAAAAAACTAGTAGCTTAAATCTTAGTTAAATTTTGATGTAGTATTAATTTTTATATCTACGCTACAACGTCGATTCAAATTCGTGCAGTATTAATTTTTGTATCTG
>NZ_CALSFP010000004.1 GCF_943737015.1 Staphylococcus sp. Marseille-Q5304 | reverse complement strand
ACAAAGAATATATAAGAATGAATTAAGAACAACGAGATTATGTATAAGTTGAAAGAAACAAGTTTTTCAGTAACATGTTACATGTAACAAACAACACAAAGAATATATAAGAATGAATTAAGAACAATGAGATTATGTATAAGTTGAAAGAAACAAGTTTTGCAGTAACATGTTACATGTAACAAACAACACAAAGAATATATAAGAATGAATTAAGAACAACGAGATTATGTATAAGTTGAAAGAAACAAGTTTTTCAGTAACATGTTACATGTAACAAACAACACAAAGAATATATAAGAATGAATTAAGAACAACGAGATTATGTATAAGTTGAAAGAAACAAAGTTTTGCAGTAACATGTTACATGTAACAAACAACACAAAGAATATATAAGAATGAATTAAGAACAATGAGATTATGTAGGAGGGTTATTTTGAATATAATAACAGTTGGAAATTTTAAAGGTGGCGTAGGTAAAACTACAGTATCTACATTACTTTCTTATATTGCATCTGAAAACTATAACAAAAAGGTTCTTTTAATAGATTTTGATCCTCAAGGTAACGCTACTCAAATTATGAAAAGAACTTATCCAGAATTTAAAGAGGAATCACTTTCATTCATAAATATGCTAAAAAGTGGAAATATAGATGAAAGTATCATTAGATTAACTTCTAATTTATCATTATTGCCCGCTGATTCGTCTTTGGCTAATTTATCCGATATTATTTCAAAAACAGACATTTTGAAAAAAAGATATATTTTAAAAAATGTGGTAGAAAAAATTGAAAAAATTTATGATTTCGATTATGTATTTATAGATGTGCCACCTACTATAAATTCAGATTTTACTAATAATGCTGTTTACGCAAGTAATTATATTTTAATGGTATTTCAAACACAACAATCAGCTTATGAGAGCAGTCTTTCTTTTGTTAATTTTCTAAGAGATAGAAAAAAAGAGTCAGATTTACCATTTGAATTAGTTGGTGCAGTTCCAGTATTAATAAAAAAAAATGGACGAGTAGATAAACAAATATTAGAGATGTCTAAATCTGCGTTTTCTGAAGCATTATTTGAACACCAAATATATCAAAGAGAAAGAATAAAAAAGTTCGCTGCTGATGGGATAAAAGATAAAGATATGCATGATAAAAAAGTCATACATATGTTCAACAAAGTATATGAAGAATTAGTTAGTAGAATTAAATTAATTGAGGAGGAATGAAATGTATGGCTGGATTTTTAGATAATATAGATACTTCGGAAGTGAAATACACAGAGAATTATAGACCTATATCTAAAAGTACAACAATGAGAGTAGATACTGATATTAAGAAAAGGCTAAACCAAATGGCGTTAGATAAAGATACGTCTATAAAATCAATAATTGATAAAGTTTTAGAAGAATTTTTAGAAAATAATAAGTATTAAAAAGTTAATTTATAGTAATTTTTCAAATAAAGAAAATGCTAAAATGCGTCACTAGTATAGTGACGCATTTTTTGTAACTTCTGATAATCATCAATTATGTAAACTAATAAATGGAGGAGTATTATGAAAACAGGTCCACTGAAATGTCCAAACTGTGACCAAAAGGTAGAATAGATTATATAGTTACAAAAAAAGAATATAGTTTAAAAATCTTCATTATTGAGAAAAAATATGGAAAAAAAGAGAGGGCAAAAACGCTCTCTCCTTTTCCTGTCTTATTATTAAAATCTCATAATACATGATTAACATGTACTATGGGACGCTGTGAGAAATGCTCATTTGCATTGACAATCCATTTACTAAGATAATCCCTTATCATTTTTAATTCTATAAACTGTCTGTCTTGTAATATTAACTTCTTTCGCAATCTTACTAATTGCTTGTCCTTTTTCTAACATTTCGACGACTCGATGATAGATAACACGTTTTTGAGGATCTTTCGCATTCGGTGAATAGAGTAACGGACGTCCTTTATATACACCTTTGTCTTTTGCGACTTGAATCCCTTGCGCTTGTCTACGTTTACTTTCATTTCTCTCTTGTTCTGAAACCATTGCTAAAATTTGAACGATTAAATCTTTCATAAACTTATCCAGTAATGGATTACCAATAACTTCATTCATCATAGGTAAACTCGTAATCATTAACTGAACATCTTTTTCTTTCAAATAATTAACAGTTTCAATAATTTCATCATAATTACGTCCTAAACGATCAATTGACTCCACAACGAATCGATCTCCTATTCTTACAAAATTAAGGGCTTCTTGAAATACAGGTCTATTTTCAACTGATTTGCCTGATTGCTTCTCTGTAAAGATTTTCTCTACGCCAAACGTTTTTAAATTTTCCAACTGTCTTTCTAAATTTTGATCTATCGAAGATACTCTTGCATAACCTATAATCATTTATTTTCACTCCACAATTAATATACACCCTAATCATACGTTTTAGTCGTTATAAATTCAACAACTATATTTGTATGATTAGGGTGTACTCAAAGTGTACATATCTATAATTAAAACTTACTAAAAATAAATATAGATTTTTTCTTTGTAACAGAACCGTTCATTTGAAGGTCATCTCTATCATAAATATTTAAATTAACTAAAAATTTTAATCATCTGTTTAATACTTATGAAATGTATTTACGGTAGGTATTAAAATTGATGAAATTTATATAAGTGCTTTCAATGAAAATGACCGTTTATTTATCCTCCTGATTTAAGGAGTTAGAAATTTCGAAAACGATTCTTTCCATTTGTTGCATTTGTTCCATGTCCAGATATTTAATACATTATAGAAAACCAAAGACCATCACTAATTAAACGCAGTTTTAAAATTTCATCAGGATTGCCTTCGTCTTTAAAATGGGCCTCTTTTAATATAAGTTCTACTCTTTCATACCTAACTCTTTCAATGCCATCGTTTCATACGCCGATTCTCCTGATTCCATAGCAAACTCAGCGATAAACATTGGGAATACTGCATTGAGTTCTATTATATGCTCTTTCATTCGTGGCCATATTTCACCTCCAGCTTTACCGTATGCTGTTATAAGTTGCTCTAATCCTTCGTCGTCGAATACACGATGGTGTCCTATAAAGTCCATTGATGGGTCGGAGTGGGTTGCTTCAGTCCAGTCTATGAGACCTGTGACGTTTGCTTGGTTATCTACCATTATATGTCCTGGATGTAAGTCCCCATGTATCATGGTCGCATGTCGAGGCCATAGTTCGTCGTTTTCTAACCATTGTTTCCATCTGTTCCATAATTCATCTGATACGCCATAAGTTTCTTTAACTTTATTCATTCTTCTTTGAAAGTCATTTTTTATTTCTTGTATGGTTTTGATATTTATATGCTGAACGTTAATGTTTTCTTCTGGTATGTTGTGTAAATCTACGAGTGTTTCAGCTAATGTGTTAATAAAGTTTTCTGGTAATGGTTTGTGTTCAATTTCCCATACATAATTTTGTATTTCTGGATCTATTGTGGCTGCGGGTTTACCTGTAAGTTTTGGGTAAGCAATAAGGTCTTTTGCATGTACTTTCCACTTCGGTATTTCAAATGAAACATTCTTCTGTAAGAAGTCTACCGTTTGTTTTTCGGGTTTTGTTCGTTTATAAACGTCAGGTCTTCTTGGTAGTCTCAAAACCCATTCTACTCCATGTTTATCTTTTCCAAATGCAACTTGAAAATCAAGTCCCGATTCATTCAATGAGATTGTTTGAGGTTGGATGTGTAATTGATATTTTTCTGCACATTTAATAATTTCATTATGTCGAGTCATTTTATTGGATCCTTATTTCTATTATATTTTTCTTGTGAACGTATTTTTTATATTGATATAAATGAACCTAATATTCAATATAAATTAGTGTATAGTTTTTAAGTTATATCATGAATAGATTGTCCTGTTAATTCCCATTTTTTATCTGATACATGTTTAACAAACCTTGTATCATGTGATGTAAACAAAATGATTCCAGGATATTTATTCATAAACATTTCTAATGCTTCTAATGTTTTAATATCTAAAAAATTAGTTGGTTCATCCAAAATTAACATATTCGCTTTCGTTGAAAATAATACTGCTAACGATAATTTCGTTCTTTCCCCACCACTCAAAACATTACAAGAACGATCAAGTGCTTCATTTAAACCCAAGTTATTTAAAATAGCTCTACTGAATGATTCTGATGAATCCGTTTCATCCATTAAATATTGCAATAATGAAACGTCACGCATGTCTTCATAAGCAAGTTGACGATAGTATGCCATTTGCACTTTAGGAGAACAATCAATTCCCTCTATTTGGTGGTAAATAGCTTCAAGTAAAGTTGTCTTACCTACACCATTTGCACCTACGAGCGCTATATTTTTGCCATATGGTATTTGGAATCGTACTTGTGTTAGCAGTTTTTGACTTCCTTTAACCAATGTTAGATTTTGTGCAATGATTGGATAATTATTATGGATATCATAAATTTTATTTTGTGGGAAATTGAATTCATGATAACTTTGTGGTTTTTCAACTTCTTCCAAATGTTCCATTCTTTTTTCAATATGCTTAGCTTGTTTTTGAGCAGCCTTCTCAACCGTGCCTTTTTGTTTTGATGCACTTAAACGATCTGGTGCTATACTTTTGTTTTTTTGTTTTGATGATGCTTGTGCCATTTGTTGCGCTTGATTTCGTTTAGCTTTACTGGCTTGGGACAATCTTTGTTTTTCACTTATATACTGTTCATATTGACGTTGTTGTTCTAACTGTTCTTGTTCATATTGATTTTGATACTGTGTGTAATTACCTTTAAACACTCTTATTGTGCCATCTTCTTGTATATCCCAAATTGTGTCAGCAATTTGGTCTATAAGTGCTCTATCATGACTTACTATAATTAAAGTACCATAGTAATATTTTAAAATATTTTTCAGATAATCTTTACCAATTTTATCCAAGTGATTTGTAGGTTCATCTAAAAGTAATATCGGACTATAATTTGATATGACATTAGCTAATTTATATTTTGCTTTTTCACCACCACTCATACTGTCGGTTGTATGCATAGGTATATGGATTTCACTCATTAAACTACCGTCTAACGTGTTAAAATCATTTTCCACATCCATGTTAAGCTGTTCAAAATATTGAATTTCGCCAACCGTTTCAACTGTTCCAGATTCTGGTTTTGTTTTTTGAGCAATCATATTTAGTAATGTGGTTTTGCCAGTACCATTACCCCCAATAAGTGCTATTTTTTCAAATTGGTAAGCGTAAAGATGACCGATGTTAAGTGATCGTAAATCTGTCAATTTATGATTGATTTGGTTAAATTTAATTGTATATTGTTCCATATTTATACACTCCTTGTATATTTAAAGGACGTGTACGCAAAAAAATGAGACAGGCTACTCCCGTCTCATTCACATTACACTTTCAAACACTTAAAAATTTATTATGATGTTTTAGTATTTGAAAGCGTTTATTATTCCTATCGAAGGATAAAAAATGACATAAGTCATCCTATGAGTGTGTATTGCGGACAAGCCTTTTTGAATTAATTTAGTTTTGTATTCAAAAAGGTTTATTTGAGTCTCATAGAAGCTGTCATTTTAATCCTCCTTCATCGATAAAATAGTAATGTTAATATAACATTTTGTTGGTTTTTTTACAATATATCTCTAAGTAGAAAGATTATATAACAAAAGTATAAAAATACAATTTTAGATTGATTATACATCTCCTTAATTTAGAGTGTACTCATAAAATACGGTTCTGTTGCAAAGTTGAATTTATAATATAATTTTAACAAAAAGGAGTCTTCTGTATGAACTATTTCAGATATAAACAATTTAACAAGGATGTTATCACTGTAGCCGTTGGCTACTATCTAAGATATGCATTGAGCTATCGTGATATATCTGAAATATTAAGAGAACGTGGTGTAAACGTTCATCATTCAACGATCTACCGTTGGGTTCAAGAATATGCCCCAATTTTATATCAAATTTGGAAGAAAAAGCATAAAAAAGCTTATTACAAATGGCGTATTGATGAGACGTATATCAAAATAAAAGGAAAATGGAGCTATTTATATCGTGCCATTGATACAGAGGGACATACATTAGATATTTGGTTGCGTAAGCAACGAGATAATCATTCAGCATATGCGTTTATCAAACGTCTCATTAAACAATTTGGTAAGCCTCAAAAGGTAGTTACAGATCAGGCACCTTCAACGAAGGCAGCAATGGCTAAAATAATTAAAGCTTTTAAACTTAAACCTGACTGTCATTGTACATCGAAATATCTGAATAACCTCATTGAGCAAGATCACCGTCATATTAAAGTAAGAAAGACAAGATATCAAAGTATCAATACGGCAAAGAATACTTTAAAAGGTATTGAATGTATTTACGCTCTATATAAAAAGAACCGTAGGTCTCTTCAGATCTACGGATTTTCCCCATGCCACGAAATTAGCATCATGCTAGCAAGTTAAACGAACACTGACATGATATATTAGTGATTAGCTATATTTTTTACTTTGCAACAGAACCGTTTTTTACATTGTGTAATAAACTTAAAGAACAAGACACACGTAAACTAGAAATACCTTTTGATGAATTAAAACATCTTAGTAATTATTACTCACGATCACAAGCGCGTTTTATAAAAGATTTAGAACATGTATACGATAAAATGTTGCATTTAACTTATACAGAACGTAACGAGCAATCATTTGAAAAATTTGTATTGTTCACTTCTTATAAAGTTGATATAAAAAAACAATACCTGTCTATTAGTGTTAATAATGATTTGAAGCATATACTCAATTCAATTACTGCTGATTTCACTAAATTTGAACTACAGGAAATGACACAACTAAAATCAACTTATGCAAAAAATATGTTTAGATTACTAAAGCAATATAAACATACAGGATATTTCAAAATTCAAATTAATGATTTCAGAGAACGTTTAGATATTCCGAAAAGTTATCGAATGAGTGAAATTGATAAGTATGTATTTAAACCAATAATTAAAGAATTAGGCTTTTTATTTAAAAATCTCAATATTAATAAAATTAAAGCTAAAAAAGGACGAAAGATTGAATGGTTAGAATTTTCTTTTGAACCTGAGAAACGTATTCATTCGAAACGACAATCTAATATGATAAGTACAGGCAAACCAAAACAATATATAAGCCGTGAAATGACGCCACAATGGTTAAAAAATAACACTTATCAACCAACCACATCTAAGACATCTGCGTATACAGAAGAAGAACGTCAAGCGTTTTTACAAAAAATGAAAAAGTAAAGGAGACCCAGTTATTTGATGAAAACTGTAAAGGAAGTTTCTGAACTTTTAGATGTCTCTAAACAAACAATTCATTATCATTTAAAAAGTTTACCTTCAAATTTGAAGGTAAACAAAGTAGGTAACAAATCATTAATAGATGATAATACAATAGATTATCTAAAAACAATTTTAAATAAAAAAACGACAAAAGAATCGACAAAATTTGATGAAAAATCGACAAACAAAACAGAATCATTAAATAACCAATATAGCAGTTATATCGATAAATACATAGAGCATTTAGAATCAGAAATTCGACAAAAGAATCGACAAATTGATGATTTAACAATTGCATTAAAACAAGAACAATCTTTGAATTTAAATAGCCAAAATATATTAAGTAATACCAAAAAAATAGAAACTGATAATATAGATTCAAAAGAAGATATCATTACTACAAAAGCATCAAAAAAAAATGAACAAAAACAATCTATCTTTTCTAAACTATTCAAAAAAAAATAATGTATTCACGCCTTTAGGCGTGAATACATTATTTTCTCTAAAAAGAAATTATCACTTGTTAATTATAATATAGTTAATATTTAGCAAGTGAAGTGTGGTTTATCATATGCAAAAATCCCACTACTGTCCAAAGCAAAGTAGGGTTTTTATTTAATATACAAAATACAAAGCATTTCTATATTGACAAAGGATAAAAATCATACTAACTTATGAATATATGAGCATATATTCATAAGTTAGTATGATTTTCTTCGAGTAACAAAACATTAATTGAAATTTTATATTTTTTAACTCTATAGTTATAAAAACAAAAATTCAAATTATAGAAAATATTTTTCATCATTAAAAAGAGGAGGGATTAAATGGAAAACGATCACAATCATAATCATACACATGGCGCGAACAAAAAGACTTTATTAATTAGTTTTATTATTATTACAAGTTACATGATTGTAGAAGGGTTAGGTGGTTTCTTTACTAACAGTCTTGCGTTAATTTCAGATGCTGGTCATATGTTAAGTGATTCTATTTCTTTAGGTATTGCTTTAATTGCATTTACTTTAGGAGCGAAGCAAGCTAATACAAATAAAACTTTTGGCTACAAAAGGTTTGAAATACTAGCAGCTGTACTTAATGGTATTACTTTGATGTTAATAGCTATCTATATTTTTTATGAAGCTATTGAGAGATTTAAAAACCCCCCTGAGGTAGCTTCTACAGGCATGTTAATTATCGCCTTGGTAGGCTTGTTTATTAATATTATTGTGGCTTGGATAATGCTGCGTGGGAGCGATGTAGAAGAAAACTTAAATATGCGTGGAGCATATTTGCATGTAATAAGCGACATGCTTGGATCTATAGGTGCAGTTATAGCAGCCCTTCTCATTATATTTTTTAGATGGGGGTGGGCGGATCCTTTAGCAAGTGTGATTGTAGCAATTTTAGTACTACGTAGCGGCTTTTATGTAACAAAATCAAGTCTTCATGTATTAATGGAGGGAGCACCAAGCAATATAAATACAAAAGACATTATTAAAACTATTAAAAAATTCAAAGAAGTTAAAAATATTCATGACTTTCATGTTTGGTCAGTAACTAGCGGATTAAACGCGTTATCTTGTCATATTGTTGTAGAAGATACAATGACCATTACTGAAAATGAGTTTTTACTTAAACGTATAGAACATGAACTCAATCATCAAAATATTCAACATGTCACAATACAGACTGAAACTTCTAACAATAATCATAGTGAAAAATTGTTTTGTATCGTGAAAGAAGAAGACAGTCAACATCATCATTAAATAAACAGCCATTATTTTTTAATAATGGCTGTTTATTTAATTATTCCAATATATTTAATATATCTTTTTTGTTATTTTCAAATCCCACGTAATATTTAAACAACTTTTTTTTACCCCAAAAATTTTTTTTATAAAAAACAAATAAGGGAACAATTCGGTTGCCTGATATTTTTTTCATTTCTTCTTCTAAGTCCAAATTTTGACTTACATCTTTATGACTATAACTAATCTCTTGAGAGTTTAAATACCTTTTTGATTCTTGGCAATCAGAGCATGTAGGTCTTGTGTAAAGCTCAAGTTGTATATTTTTATCCAAATATATCTCTCCTAATATAAGTTTTAGCATACATTTTATACAAGTGTACCTCTTAAAACAAACTATAAATATTAATTTTTTATATGAAACTTTTGTATTGACTTATACCTGATGGGGGTATAATATAGATTCCAACAAGAGATACCCCGTTAGGGTATATTAGGAGGGGTGAAATTGAACACTACTACTGTTAAAAACAATGACGCATTGCTCAATAGACTCAAAAGATTAGAAGGACAAATGCGCGGTTTACAATCAATGATAGCAGAAGATAGATATTGTATAGATGTACTAGTACAAATAACAGCAATACAATCAGCCCTAAAACAAGTGGGTTTTATAGTAACTGAAGACCATATATCTAATTGTGTAAGTGAAGGTATTAAAAATGGCAACGGAGAAGAAAGTATCAAAGAATTGATGGTTGTATTAAAACAATTTTCAAAATAGGAGGAAAGAAATAATTGAGTGAAAATATTAAAAAAACCTCATTAGGTATCACAGGCATGACATGTGCAGCTTGCTCGAATAAAGTAGAAAAAAATCTAAATAAATTAGATGAAGTTAACGCTAATGTAAATCCTTCTACAGAGAAAGCTACAATTGAATATAACCCCAATGTTACATCATTAGAAGATATTGCAAATACAATTCAAAAAACAGGTTATGGAGTTTTAACCGAAAAAGTGGATCTCGATGTAATGGGAATGACGTGTGCAGCTTGTTCGAATAAAATCGAAAAAGTTTTAAATCGAATCTCAGGTGTAAATAAGGCTACAGTTAATTTAACCACAGAAAGTGCTACTGTAGAATACAACCCTGATATGACGTCTGTAGATGAATTTCAACAACGTATTAAAAACCTAGGGTATGAGGCACAACCTAAAAAAGAAGCATCAGAAAAAAGTTCCCAAAAAGAAAAACAATTAAAACGACAGTTAATTAAATTAGTTGTTTCAGCTGTTTTAGCAGCTCCATTGTTAATGACAATGTTCGTTCATTTATTTGGTATTCAAATACCACATATATTTATGAACCCGTGGTTCCAATTTGTATTAGCAACGCCTGTTCAATTTGTTATTGGTTGGCAATTTTATGTAGGCGCTTATAAAAACCTTCGTAATGGGTCAGCAAATATGGATGTTCTTGTCGCTTTAGGTACAAGCGCAGCCTTCTTTTATAGTATTTATGAATCGATTAAGTGGTTAATTAATACAAATTATGAGCCACACCTATATTTTGAAACAAGTGCTGTATTAATTACTTTAATTCTTTTCGGAAAGTATTTAGAAGCACGTGCTAAAACACAAACAACAAATGCGTTAAGTAAATTGTTGAATTTACAAGCTAAAGAAGCACGTATATTACGCAACGGTGAAGAGACTATGGTTCCTTTAAGTGAGGTAAAAGAAGGAGACTATTTAGTTATCAAACCAGGAGAAAAAATACCAGTAGATGGCAAAATAATTAAAGGTATGACTTCAATTGACGAGTCAATGTTGACAGGTGAATCTATTCCTGTTGAAAAAATGCAAAATGATAATGTTATAGGATCAACAATGAATAAAAATGGAGCAATTACTGTTGAAGCAACAAAAGTTGGTAAAGATACAGCTCTTGCCTCCATTGTTAAAGTTGTCGAAGAAGCACAAGGTTCTAAAGCGCCAATACAAAGACTAGCAGATATTATTTCTGGATATTTTGTACCTATCGTTGTAGGTATCGCGATTTTCACATTTATTATATGGATTTCATTAGTTCAGCCGGGACAATTTGAACCAGCCTTAGTTGCTGCAATAGCAGTATTAGTTATCGCTTGTCCTTGTGCGTTAGGCTTAGCTACGCCTACTTCTATAATGGTGGGTACCGGAAAAGCTGCTGAAAATGGCATTCTATTTAAAGGTGGAGAACACATTGAAGGTACACACGCTATTAATACAGTTGTTTTAGATAAAACTGGCACTATAACAAATGGCACACCTGAAGTCACTGATTTTAGTGGAGATGATCAAACATTACAATTGTTAGCTAGTGCAGAAAAAGGTTCTGAACACCCACTAGCTGAAGCTATCGTAAGTTATGCTAAAGAAAAATCATTAGAATTTTTAGAAGTAGACCATTTTGAAGCTATACCAGGGCGCGGTATAAATGCAACAATTGATGGTAAAGAACTTTTTGTCGGAAATCGAAAACTAATGAGTGAAAAAGGAATCCAAACTAATGAAGCTGAAACAAATCTCGCTCAATTTGAAAAAGAAGGAAAAACTGCAATGCTTATAAGCGTAGATAACGAATTGAGAGGGGTTGTCGCTGTAGCTGATACAGTTAAAGATACTGCCCAACAAGCTATTCAAAAACTTCATGAATTAGGTATTGAAGTTGCTATGTTAACTGGTGATAACAAACGTACCGCACAAGCAATAGCAAAACAAGTTGGTATAGACACGATTATTGCAGAGGTTTTACCAGAAGAAAAAGCTTCTAAAGTAGCAGAAATTCAATCTGAAGGTAAAAAAGTAGCTATGGTTGGAGATGGTGTCAATGATGCTCCAGCACTAGTTAAAGCAGATATTGGTATTGCCATTGGTACAGGTACAGAAGTTGCAATCGAAGCTGCTGATATAACTATTTTAGGAGGAGACCTTTTATTAATTCCAAAAGCAATAAAAGCAAGTAAATCTACAATTCGTAATATTCGCCAAAATCTATTTTGGGCGTTTGGTTACAATGTTGCAGGTATCCCTATAGCAGCAATTGGTCTGCTAGCACCTTGGGTTGCGGGAGCAGCAATGGCTTTAAGTTCTGTAAGTGTTGTCACAAACGCTTTACGTCTAAAACGTATGAAATTATAAGAATCTTATATTTCTTGAAAGGAGGTGACAACATTGACTAACGAAGTTATTAATGTAGAAGGTATGAGCTGTGACCATTGCAAGCATTCAATTGAAAAAGCATTAAATGGATTAGATGGTGTAACATCTTCAGAAGTAAGCTTGGCGAATGGGAATGTGGAAGTTGAATTTGATGAAAATCAAGTAGCTTTCAACGACTTTAAAGAAGCTATTGAAGATCAAGGTTACGATGTAATTAAATAATTTAAATAGTTGGGCATATCGTTTAATGATATGCCCTTATTAAAAATTAAGGAGGATAAAAATATGAATCATAATCATGAATATCATTCAAACAAACCCGAAATTAAAGCAAATGTTGTATATAGAGATGGTAATATAGAAATTACGTTAGAAGATGAATTTAATAATGCCCCATTATTAGATACTATGCATGAAAAAGAAATGCATTTCGTTTTAGTATCTAATGACATGGAGAAATATTACCACCTACACCCTCAAAAAAAGCATGAAGGTTTATTTATAATTAACCAACAATTAGAGCCAGGAACTTACCAGGCTTTTGTTGATGTTACACCAAAAAACCATGTGTATTCCGTTCATCCTATTGAACTGCAAATTGGAGATAAAATAACCTCTACAACATCTTTAAATTCTGATAAAAATTGGGTAAAAGTTAACAAAGGAGTTCATGTAACTTTAAATTCTATAAGTGCTAAAGAAGATGAACATGTCCCTTTAACTTTCAATACAGAATTAACTCCCCAACCTTATTTAGGAGCTTTAGGACATGTGATTATATTTGATGAGCAATTAACTGATTATATTCATGTTCACCCAGAATCACCTGATTCTACAACCTTTTATGCTCATTTTCCTAAAAAAGGGATGTATAAAATTTGGGCAGAATTTAAATTTAATGATGAAGTGCATAGATTTACTTATAATATTAAAGTTGCATAAATCTATTAGCAAAAGCTTAAAAATCAGTAAATTGTAAAGAGTTATTTAGATAATACAAAACGCTTTATAAAAAATCGAAAATTTAAGATAGAAAGTTGATGAAGAAAGTATCAAAAAATTGTAGTGGTTGTTTATATTGCAACATTCACTGAATTTTTATAGTTAATAACCTATTATTTAAGGAGTAATTTATTGATTAAGTTTGAATATTTTGAGGAGAAAGATTTTGATTTATTAATAAACTGGATAAACTCTCCTGAACTTTTAGTCAAATGGGCAGGTACAGATTTTAATTATCCCCTAGATGAAGAACAATTAAAGGAATATATTAAAGACACAAATAAAGAAAATTCTAGTAAAATAATTTATAAAGTTATCATTGAAGAAAATAATTCAAAAAAAATTATAGGTCATATTGCTTTAAATAATATAGATTTTAAAAATTGTTCCGCCACGTTAGGTAAAGTTTTAGTAGGTGATCCGCAAATGCGTGGCCAAGGATTAGGCCCTAAAATAATAAAGAAATTATTGAAAAAGGCTTTTGAAGATTTGGGACTACACAGAATTGAATTAGGTGTTTTTGCCTTTAATAAATCAGCTATTAAAAGTTACAAAAAGATTGGATTTATAAAAGAAGGAGAAAAAAGAGACTTTAGAAAATTAAATGGAGAATATTATAATTTATGGCAAATGAGTATGTTAGAAAGCGAATGGTCTTGAATAATTTTAAACAAAAATAGTCCTCTTATTAAAATAAGAGGACTATTTTTGTTTATTTAGAGCGTACAATAATCATACAATACAATTGTAAATTTAATTATATTAAATTTACATACTCTAAATCTATAAGTGGTACTTTTTCTTCTAATAATTCATTAAAAAATTCATCCACAGCATCATTTGAATTAATATAACGCCAGTTTAAATCACTCTTATATCCTTTTTGATTTGATCTATAGCTTTGACTATTGCAATAACTATTAATTTTATCTTTAGGAATTACATTTTCTTTTATTAAATAATAAATAAAATATCTGAAATACCATAAATTTTGTGACATTACACCTATTTTTTCGGGATAACTATCCTTAGAATTTTTAAATAGGTCATCAATTTTTTTCAATAAACTTTCTATTCTCCAAGGCTTTCGTAGATAAATTATTGTCAATAATGACAAAGATAAATTATCTGTATTTTCATTTAGTAAATTCAAAACATTCTTTTTTAAAAGAATATCTACATCATATTCAACAATATAGACAAGAATCTGGTATGTTTCTTGATGATAATCATTTTTATTATAAAATACTAATAAATTTTTAATCTCTTCGTTCCTATTTCTAAAATACTGTTTAACTTGTTTTGAGACTACTTTTTTATCATCCATTTTAACAGCCAAATAGTTTAATAAAGATAGACATCTATTTGTTAATTTAGAGTCCTTTAGTGATAAATCTAATATAAATTGTAAAATGTTAAATTTAGTAATATTATTGGTATAGCCAAATATCTTACT
Organism: Staphylococcus sp. Marseille-Q5304; assembly: GCF_943737015.1. Classification (GTDB taxonomy): domain Bacteria; phylum Bacillota; class Bacilli; order Staphylococcales; family Staphylococcaceae; genus Staphylococcus; species Staphylococcus hsinchuensis. Next base: position 28,349 of record NZ_CALSFP010000004.1, on the reverse strand, counting down.
TATTTTATTTTTATTGATTTTCTTATACTTGAAGGTATTTTCTATTACTGGAAAAATACATTTTATTGCGCCTTTATTACCTTTTCTTTCTTCATCTATACATAAATCAATAAAGTTTTTAATACCTATAATCCAAGTTTCTTCTTTACTATCTGAAGAATAATTTTTAAAATAATTAAATATAAAGTCTTTGTTCTGTGTATGTATGTATGGAAAATCATTTATTTCGGTTTTCTTATCATTGATTTTCAATTCATATTTCATACATAGCTTATTAAAATCTCTGTAAAACTTGTCTTTTTCCTCTTCAAAATTAAACGGGAATGATATGTCATCTACGTATCTCGCATACCTATATCCTTTATTTTCCATTTCAGAATCAATATAGCACATATATAATTCACTAATAATACGACTTAAAATATTCCCAGTAGGTATTCCATGAGTTTGATTGTATTGACAGGAGGCAATTAACTTATCTAATTTGTTTGAAAACCCTTTATCCCTTTCTTTTTTAGCATTTTTCTTCCCCATTATTACCCAAGGGATACTGTGTGTATAGAGAGAATGGTAAAAATTGGATAAATCAACATTTAATATATGATTCCCCCCGAAAAGTAAAGTCTTTTTTAAATTATCCGTAAATTTAAAATCAAAATCTGCAAGTGAAAAAAATTTAGATGTTGAAAATTTATTAGCTAGAAAAATTCTTTTAAATTCCTCTTTATTTTTTTGTATAAAAAACATCAAATTTAAATAGCTATATATATTAGGGATTTTATACTCTCTCCTTGATATATTACTTTTCGGAATAGTAAATGTTATTGGTTCAGTACTATATACTTTTTTATCATTAAACATTTTCATAGTATAAAACGGATTATCAGAAATATATTCTGCTAACTTACTCATGTTAAATATTTTCAAATAAAATGCATCTGATTTACCATAGCTATTTAAATCTGTTATATCTTGATTATTTTTTGGAGTAATATCAAAATAACCATAGTTAATTAAAAAATTAGTACTAAATAAATCATCATACAATTTTTCCAAACTTTTTTTACTTTTCATAACCTTCCTCCTTTAATGTTCCTTCTATCTTTGCATTCCTCTCCACTATGATGTTATAATACATCTAACGAAGATTATATGCATATATGCACCAATCCCCTCACTATTTGTGGTAGTGAGGGGATTTTTTGATGCGGCTTAACGTCGCCTCCTATTTATTGCGTTTACTACTAAGCCAGTAAGTAAAATACGCAACTGCACAGCCACTAATGACTGGTGCAATGATGTGAACGAAGATCATAAGCATATTAAGCACCTCCTTCCGTCGAAAATACCGCCGGAAGTTAAGGCGACTCTGTTATTATATCATTTGTGAATACGTAAGCATATGCACTTCCGATAAGTTGAATTATGTCAGCTCAATGATAAAATAATATAGTTACTTCGATTAAAATAATACAATTTCCACTTTTTCTAAAGTCAAAATGTTTATAATAAATATGAGTATATTATTAAAAAAATTTGCAAATATTGAAATGAATTAGTTAAAGATGAACTAACTAAAATACTATTACAGTTTATTTAGATGCATTAATAAAATTGTAAGTGTTTTATACTTAAGGAGGATTTTAAATGTCGAAAGAAAAAATAACTAGAGAAAAAACATCTATTAAAATACACAGAACTTTCAAACCATTATTTGATGAATTAGTAGCAGAAGAACGAGACAGTAAAATAGATTTTATGGATGCGTTGTTAGTATTTTATGCTAAAGAAAACCATCCAGAGATTTTAGAAGCCTTTAAAAATCAGGAATTAAAAACGCAAAAAAATGAAAAAGCAAAGGATCTATAAATAAATGTAGTATTTATTATCATTATTCATTTGTCTACCAATGTTCCTTTATAAGCAGTCAATAATGCATAAAGAAAGATACGTTTAAATGAAAATGAGACAATACATATCTAAAATACAAAGCGCTTAATAGAAATAATTAATCTATTAAGCGCTTTGTTTACTTAATCAAATAAATCATAAATTAATGATTTCTGAAAAAGGAATCCTTGCTCTTTTCTCAATTTATATAAATTAGAACACGTTTGCACATAATCAAATATCAAAAATGATTTTTAAAAAGAAGAGATTAAAAAAATCATTAGTGAATAAACTTCTAACTCTTCATACCAAAATAGCTCCTTATAAATTTAAAAAACATAAAATTTAACATATAAAAATTTGCGATTTGTTTTATTGCTTTTTAAAATTTTAAGTATCAATTAATAACACAAATTCATTTTCTATAACTACTTAAATTTCGTTTTTGGTGTTTCATTTTGTCAAAAATGGCTTATTCTATCAGAATAAAACTTCAAAATTCTTTATTCTACTAGAATAAAAGGGTCTCTGAAGCCCTTTAAATAGGCTTTATCTATAGGATTGGTGTTCACATTAATAATGCCATTCGTAATTTATAGAATAAAAATTACTTAATTCATTTTTGTCTAATGTAAATGTACTATAAATACTGGTATAACCGCATTTATAGTGAGAGCAAATGACGAAGGAATGGTAAGAACAATACATCAGCTATGCTGATTGACACGTCAGTGGCATTGTATTTCCTTATGCTCTTATTTTTTATTCTGTTTTTAGCATAAAAAATAATAACCTTTTAATAAAATCAATCACAACATGTCCAAAAATTCATTATAAAGAATGAGTTTATTAAATTATTAGCAGTAGAGCTTTAGAGCTCTTAAGTTATTTTTGACTTTTTGAATTACATTTACTTAAGGTATACATTCATAAAAAATGGACTTCTGTATTTAAGAAGTCCATTTGCCAAATTAATTTTATAATTTTTCTTTACCTACTGAATCTCCAAAATATATTTCTTTTTCATCATATGTTCCACCATTCAAGTAAAAATCTTGAATCTCTTTTTTTAGTGACTTTTCTTTTTCCAATACTGCTCTCGCCTAACCTTCAAGAAATTTAAAAACATAAAATGAACGTTAACTATAATTTTTCAAAATAATAGTTAACACTTGCATTGTTACATTTTTATATTATTTAATTATACAAATGAAATACACAATTTCTTTTCTGTTACATCAGCTACTGATCTTAAAAGAGACATTGTTGGAAGTACATCCCCGTTTTCAATAATTTCAATAGTTGTTTGAGGTACTTTTAGTTTTTGAGCAAACTGCATTTGTGACCATCCAATATCTTTTCGTAAACTAACAACAGCTATTGAGAATTCTAATTTCTCTCCTTGTTCTTTGTACAATGTTTCTAATTCTGAGTCGTTATTTATATCTTCTTGAATTAATTTAGAAATTAATTCCATTTAAAATCACTCCTTATATCAATTATAATTAAAAAAGAACGTTATTTCTATATAGTATCAAGACAAGAAGAAACTCGTTTCACTCGTTTCAAAAACCCTCCTGATTTTTAGAGAAAAACTCTCTTATTTCATCGTCTTTAATAAAATAATATGCCATCTTTCCCTCTTTATAAAAATCAAGTACATCATTTTTATATAAAAGTCTTAAATGATGTGAAGTTGAAGCAACACTCATTTTCAATATCAAAGAAATATCACAAACACACAACTCATCTTCTTTAATCAAAGATAATATGATTTTCAATTTCTTCTCATCACAAATTTTTTCTAAAATGTTAAGTAATTTCTTAGATTTATCATCTTCTAAAAAACTTAAAGCATTGTTAACTTTATCCTCATGTACACAGATCACATCACAAGCATTTTCATAACTCATATAAAATCACAACCTAAATTAAAATATAAATCCTAAAATTGTTTGAATAGTGTCATTTTCAATAATAATAAATAAACCTAAAGCTATATAAATAACAGCCATAATCCAACGACTAAATTTCTCAACAATTTCTCCAACTCCTGGAATATTAGCTAATTTTTGTGCAGTAAATACCAAGAAGAAAATTAAAATTAAAAAGACAAACAAAGTAATTAATAAATTAGTAACACTTAATGTCACAAAATACGGAACAAATAAACCGATATTATCAGCACCACAACTTGCTATGGTAATAATTGCAATCGTACCAACTAGTTTAGACAATCCTTTTTCATTCAATTCTTTTTTAGCTCTCTCTTCTCCGTCACTATCACCATAAATAGCCACTTTAATTCCTAAATAAATCGGTATTAACCCTAATAATCCTAATATCCATTTTTCAGGAACATAATTTAAGACAAAGGCAAAGAATAAACTTATGACAATCAATGTCACAGATCCTACATATTGACCAATATAAATATCGCGATATTCTTTCCTAGTCTTTGCTCTAGCAAAGAACATTAATAAAATCACTAATAAGTCTAATGCTGTCACAATATAAAGAATAGCAGCAGTTACAATAGTCTGAATCATAATTACACCTCATTCAAAAATATTTTTGAATATATTATAACTTATTTTTTTTAATAATCATAGGTGCTTTATTCCAATTGCTTTATTGACGTTGAGCCTCGGAACTTTTAACAAACTCAAAAAATAGTCGAATGGTTGGCATATAATCATGAATTTTAAATGTTTTCTTTAAACCAAAGTTAATGTATCACATTGGTTCACTTTCTTATTACTAAAGAATGGACTTTGTATCATTTCAGCGGCCTGCTATCTTCTTATTTGGTTATTTCTATCTTGTTTCTTCTTCTTTTTCTTATGATTAATATTGTTTTGTTTTTCAGTTTCATTCGCATAATACATAAGGAAGTCACTAGCGTTTATCGTTGGTAAATGAATATGATTAGATTGTTCATTTTCATGTTCATTATGATTGTCATGATCATTTCTATCCACTTGATTAATATGTTTTTTGATAACTTCTTTTTGATCGACATTGTTATATTTTTCAAGTTTGATAAGTAATTGAACTTTCTCATTAGGGGTTTGGTCTTTGATTTTTTCAAAGTTTTTATCGCCTATATCTATTCTTAAATCATCATCAATATGTTCTTTATAACTATCAATTTTTTTCTTTTTCCTTAATAAATTGCAACTCAACGTTATATTCAAAGGTATTTTTTTCTAAATTTTTGAGATATCTTTGACTAAAGAAAATATCTTTACTCGCTTTTTTATAAGTATTTTCTAGCAATATATCATTAGGAATATTGTTATTTTGTTTAAATTGATATTGAACATGAGTTGCTTTTATAAAGTTACCTTTTTGTGCCTCATCAACAATAAATGCTTTCTCATCATTACTAAATTGTTTATGAGATTTAGGGTACATTTGCTGAACAATTATATTATTTTTCTCACTTTCAGTTAAATAAACATCTTTAGCTGATTGATAAATTTCTTTACGTTTTTCTTCTCTACTTTCTAATTTATTCTTTTCATTGAGTAATTCTTTATAGTTAGATTTAACAGTATTAATAAACTCTTGTTGACTATATCCTTTAGTTTCAATATCTCTTCTAAATTGATAATTAGTATCATAATTGTCAGCATAAAATTCTAATTGACGTCTCTTAATTTCATTTTTAAGTAAGTCATTTTGAATTTTACGACCAAAGGTAGACGCACTATCAAACGTATTTTTTAGTGTTTCTTTCGCCTCTATATAGCCAACATCACGTTGATATCTATTAAATAAAATAGAATAACTATGTTCATTTTTGCTTACTTGATCATTAGCGTTTTGAACAAGTAATCTAATTTCATTTTGTGCTTGTTCTTTCTCTTTATCGTTATATACTTCTGATAATTCGCCACGATTATATTGTCTAATCTGTTCATTTTTCTGTCCGTAATAAGTAATGGGTTGATACTCAATACGGTTCTGTTGCAAAGTTGAATTTATAGTATAATTTTAACAAAAAGGAGTCTTCTGTATGAACTATTTCAGATATAAACAATTTAACAAGGATGTTATCACTGTAGCCGTTGGCTACTATCTAAGATATGCATTGAGTTATCGTGATATATCTGAAATATGGTTCTGTTGCAAAGTAAAAAAATATAGCTAACCACTAATCTATCATGTTAGTGTTCGCTTAACTTGCTAGCATGATGCTAATTTCGTGGGATGGCGAAAATCCGTAGATCTGAAGAGACCTTCGGTTCTTTTTATATAGAGCGTAAATACATTCAATACCTTTTAAAGTATTCTTTGCTGTATTGATACTTTGATACCTTGTCTTTCTTACTTTAATATGACGGTGATCTTGCTCAATGAGGTTATTCAGATATTTCGATGTACAATGACAGTCAGGTTTAAGTTTAAAAGCTTTAATTACTTTAGCCATTGCTACCTTCGTTGAAGGTGCCTGATCTGTAATTACCTTTTGAGGTTTACCAAATTGTTTAATGAGACGTTTGATAAACGCATATGCTGAATGATTATCTCGTTGCTTACGCAACCAAATATCTAATGTATGTCCCTCTGCATCAATGGCACGATATAAATAGCTCCATTTTCCTTTTATTTTGATGTACGTCTCATCAATACGCCATTTGTAATAAGCTTTTTTATGCTTTTTCTTCCAAATTTGATACAAAATTGGGGCATATTCTTGAACCCAACGGTAGACCGTTGAATGATGAACGTTTACACCACGTTCACTTAATATTTCAGATATATCACGATAACTCAATGCATATCTTAGATAGTAGCCAACGGCTACAGTGATAACATCCTTGTTAAATTGTTTATATCTGAAATAGTTCATACAGAAGACTCCTTTTTGTTAAAATTATACTATAAATTCAACTTTGCAACAGAACCGACCCAATCCTATCATCAATACTTATAAATAATGAGTTGATTGTTCGTCAAAATGGGTGGGATTCCGGGATTTCCTTGTTACACCAACGTTTATCACGGGTTTTTATATAGAATTTTCTCATATTGTCAACGGGATTCTTAATAAATGACAAATCAAATATATCGATTTATATGTTACTCAAATATAGTATATTTATTTTTATTATCGTTATATACAAAATCAATGAATATTATATACTAAAAATTAATATTAAAAATATAGTCACTGCTACATAAATATAGTATTTACAATTAATAAGATTCATTAAATACCAAAAATTAAAATTTATCCTTTAAATAACTCTTGTTTTTTGTATAATTATTGTATGTAACAAAAATAAATATAAGGGAGTTATTTAATATGTTTGTTTTAGCTACATCTTTATCAAGCCAAGTGAATCTTGACTGGCGGACATATATCATGCTTGCAGTATATTTTCTAATTTTACTTGTTATTGGATATTATGGTTATAAGCAGGCAACCGGAGATTTAAGAGAATATATGCTTGGTGGAAGAAATATAGGACCTTACGTCACTGCATTATCTGCTGGAGCTTCAGATATGAGTGGTTGGATGATTATGGGGTTACCTGGAGAGGTTTATACAACAGGTTTATCAGCAGCTTGGTTAGCTATTGGGTTAACTATCGGAGCTTATGTTAACTACATACTTGTAGCACCAAGACTTCGTGTGTACACTGAAAAAGCGAATGACTCAATCACATTACCTAACTATTTTACACATCGCCTTAATGATAATTCTAATATTATTAAAATTATCTCTGGTGGTATTATTGTTGTATTCTTTACACTATATACTCACTCGGGTATGGTTTCAGGTGGTAAATTATTTAATAGTGCGTTTGGTCTAGATTATCATACTGGTCTTATTGTAGTTTCGGTGATTGTTATTGCTTATACATTCTTTGGGGGGTATTTAGCAGTATCATTAACTGACTTCTTTCAAGGTGTAGTTATGTTAATTGCGATGGTTATGGTACCTATTGTAGCCATGATGCAGCTCGGAGGGATTGATGCTTTTTCTCAAGCAGCAAATTTAAAACCGACTAATTTAGATTTATTTAAAGGGACCACTATTGTGGGAATTATTTCTTTCTTTGCTTGGGGATTAGGTTACTTTGGTCAACCGCATATTATAGTACGATTCATGTCAATCAAATCCGTTAGTCAATTAAAAACTGCTAGAAGATTTGGTATTAGTTGGATGGCTATTAGTTTAATAGGTGCTGTATGTGTAGGGTTGATAGGTATTGCTTTTGTTCAAGATAGAGGAGTTAAATTAAATGATCCAGAAACACTTTTTATTTTAATGGGCCAAATTTTATTCCATCCATTGGTTGGTGGTTTCCTTCTTGCAGCAATTTTAGCAGCTATTATGAGCACAATCTCCTCACAACTACTTGTTACTTCTAGTTCACTTACAGAGGATTTCTATAAATTAATTAGAGGCGAAGAAGCTGCAAAAAAACATAAAAAAGAGTTTTTATTAGTAGGTCGATTATCTGTTCTTATTATAGCAATTATATCTATTATAATCGCATGGACTCCAAATGATACTATACTTAATCTTGTTGGTAATGCATGGGCTGGATTTGGTGCTGCATTTGGTCCACTGGTATTACTATCTCTCTATTGGAAGGGATTAAGTCGTACAGGAGCTATTTTTGGTATGATATCAGGATCAGTTGTAGTCATTATTTGGATTGTTTTTGTGAAACCATTAGGAGAACATATTGATTTCTTTAATTTATATGAAATTATTCCTGGATTTTTAACAAGTTTAATTGTGACTTATATCGTAAGTCTTATAACTAAAAAACCGGATAGAGATGTTGAAAAAGAATTAGAAGAAGTTAAAAAACTTGTGAAAGAAAAATAACACTTTATCACTTAAAGAGGTAGAACAAGAAATTGTGGTTCTATCTCTTATTTTTTTATTTACAAATTTCATTTTATTGAAGTATATAGTTTTTATCAATTTCAATAACACTTATCTAATATGGTAGCAAATCGCATTATCTATCTGGTTCTGTTGCAAAGTTGAATTTATAGTATAATTTTAACAAAAAGGAGTCTTCTGTATGAACTATTTCAGATATAAACAATTTAACAAGGATGTTATCACTGTAGCCGTTGGCTACTATCTAAGATATGCATTGAGTTATCGTGATATATCTGAAATATTAAGTGAACGTGGTGTAAACGTTCATCATTCAACGGTCTACCGTTGGGTTCAAGAATATGCCCCAATTTTGTATCAAATTTGGAAGAAAAAGCATAAAAAAGCTTATTACAAATGGCGTATTGATGAGACGTACATCAAAATAAAAGGAAAATGGAGCTATTTATATCGTGCCATTGATGCAGAGGGACATACATTAGATATTTGGTTGCGTAAGCAACGAGATAATCATTCAGCATATGCGTTTATCAAACGTCTCATTAAACAATTTGGTAAACCTCAAAAGGTAATTACAGATCAGGCACCTTCAACGAAGGTAGCAATGGCTAAAGTAATTAAAGCTTTTAAACTTAAACCTGACTGTCATTGTACATCGAAATATCTGAATAACCTCATTGAGCAAGATCACCGTCATATTAAAGTAAGAAAGACAAGGTATCAAAGTATCAATACAGCAAAGAATACTTTAAAAGGTATTGAATGTATTTACGCTCTATATAAAAAGAACCGAAGGTCTCTTCAGATCTACGGATTTTCGCCATCCCACGAAATTAGCATCATGCTAGCAAGTTAAGCGAACACTAACATGATAGATTAGTGGTTAGCTATATTTTTTTACTTTGCAACAGAACCATTTGTTTTAACACCTATTATTAAAGAACTATCTCAGATTTTCAATAATCTACATATCAATAAAATTAAAGCGAAAAAAGGGCGTAAAATAGAATGGTTAGAGTTTACGTTTGACGCTGAGAAACGCATTCACAATAAACGACAACCACAAATGGCGAATATAGGTAAGTCACGACAATATATTAGTCGTGAAAAAACGCCAAAATGGTTGGAAGAACGCACATATGAAAAACCAATACAAAATGAGTATGATCCGCAATTAGAAAAAGAACGAGAGGCATTTTTAAAACAACTTGAAGTGGATTGGGAAGAATAGAAAAGATTATAAAACGAAAGAGTTAATTGAATAGTATATATCATCATGATATTATATAAGTAACAAGTGAAGTATGGTTCGCCATATGCAAAACCCCACTGCCGACCAAAGCAAAGTGGGGTTTTTTATTTATCTTTTTAGGTTATCTGTAATGTAGTTCGCAACTACACCAGCGATAACAGATAAGATAAATGTTCCAACAAGTGAAAGTATCGTTAACGCCATATGCACACCTCCTCTCTTGCACGGAAGTGCTTTTTTAGTATAACAAAATTCCTTTGTACTGTAAGATTTCGCATGATATGTATGCAGGCATACAATATACATACATACAATATGCGCGCATATTGTATGTAACATCTAAGTACGATATATCAATTCCAGGTAAACTCGTATACGCATGAATAATGATTTGTGTAGTTTACACTTGTGTAAATGACACAAGTGTAAACTGAATAAAGATACAAAATTTTATTTAATGAAAATGCATGAAAACGTGTGGTTAAGGGTATGTATAAAAGTTGTATAACCTATAATCCGGACATAAAGGCACAAACACTGATATGACGGTGTTTGTGCCTTTTGGTTTAGTTAACATAATAAAGTGTTATAGGTAGTAGATTTGTATAACATATCCATTCTTATAAAGAGGTTTATCTATATATTGTTATACTAAAATATGATTAGTATTGGTTAATAACCATATCTGTATAGTCTTCTTCTTTTATTATTCGAATTTGATTATTACTCGATTCATGCTCTACTCCCCATACTTTCGACCGTTTAAAAATCAACAAATCACAAAAAACCAATAATATTAGAATACATATTCCTTTGCAAAACTTCATAACATCTCCCCTTAAATACCATTCTTTCTATGGTATATTTTAATAATTTTTAACTGGCTTTTTAGCCAATAATGCACAAACTAAACCAATAATGGGGAAAATAATCATCATATAAATAGTTAATGAATAGGATTGGAAAATATCATGACCTAGGCCTAATGGTAATGGTCCTAAAGAGGAACCAATCACTAGCATAGTTGATCCAATTCCATTTATACTCCCTACATGCTTACGTCCAAAGTAGTTAGCCCAAACAATATTGGTTCCAATTCTTTCTAGACCGTTCGCAATTCCCCATATGATTCCAAATAGAATAGCTAAAGAATATATTGAGGAAACTTCTGTACGGCTCCATCCAAATGTTTGAATATATTCATCAATAAATGCTGCGTTTGAATAAGTTTGGCCAGGGCCAGAGAAGAAAACTGTCAAACCAGCAATAAATACAATAACCCAACCATAATAGAAATTTTTGGTTTTCATCTAATATTCACCTCTAAAATAAAACTCAATCCTTTCACGGATTGAGTTAGACAGACTATTTTACAATAACAACGGGAATTTCTGAACGTTTTGCTACTTTGTGACTGACGCTACCTAACACCATTTCTTGCAAACTATTTAATCCACGTGTTCCCAAAACAATAGCCTGAAATTCTCCACTATTTGCAACTGAAACAACTGTGTCCGCAGGAACACCATGTGCAATTTTCATTTCATATTTCACATTATGCTCTACAAATAACTCAGTGATATGAGAGAGTTTGTCTTCTCTTTCATTCGTCAAACTGGAACTTTGTTTACCATGTAAAACATCTGTTTTCGACTCCTCAACATCTACAACTGTAAGAATAGTAACAACAGTATTATCATCTATAAAATTTAAAACTTCTTTTGCTGAACGCAAACTATTTTCTGACCCATCTGCTGCTAATAAAATTGATTTATACATAAATAACGCTCCTTTAGTTTAAATGATTTTCATTTAGTTGGCTTAACTCTGAAACAATTTTACGACTATCTGAATTTAATTTTTCTACACGAACAATATTATTTTTTTCTTCGAATTTTCGTACTATCGTGTCAATTGCATCGACTGCAGAATCATCCCATAAGTGTGCATTATTGAAGTTTAATTCTATGGTACTATTTTTAATATCGAAGTTAATTTGATCCATCATAGAGTCAATAGAAACAAAGAAGATTTGTCCTTTAAAAGATAATCGATTTATTTTACCGAATTCTTCAGAAATTACTTCTACTTTTGAAATTTTAGTAGCAAAGAATAAAGCGCTGAAAACGACCCCTGCAACAACACCTATAGCTAAGTTATGAGTCATTAAAACGATAATCATCGTAATGAGCATAACAACTGCATCTGTTTTCGGTGCTTTTTTAATATATTTAAAAGAATTCCAATCAAATGTACCAACAGAAACCATAACCATAATACCTGCTAAAATTGGCATTGGAACCTGCACTACGAGTCCTCCAAGTACAATAATCATAAATATAAGTACGATACCGGCTGTAAATGTAGACAATCTACTGTTTGCTCCTGATTTAACATTGATGACCGATTGACCAATCATGGCACAACCACCCATACCACCAAATAAACCGGTGATCATGTTAGCGATACCTTGACCACGTGACTCTCTATTTTTACTACTATAAGTATCTGTAGCATCATCTACAATTTTAGCTGTAAGTAAGCTTTCTACTAAACCTACAATAGCCATAGATAAAGAGTAAGGGAAAATAATTTGAAGTGTTTCTAAATTAAAGGGCACATTAGGGATTAAAAAGTGAGGTAAAGCTTGTTTAATATTCCCTAAATCTCCGACAGTTCTCACGTCAGAACCTGTATACATATAAAGGGCAGTCAACACGATAATAGCTATTAATGGTGCAGGTATAGCTTTAAAAAATCTTGGAATTATATATACAATGAGTAACGTGATAATTACATATATATATGTTGAAATTGATATTCCAAAGATATGTTCTATTTGAGACATAAAAATCATTATTCCTAGGGCATTTACAAACCCAATCATGACGGAATGAGGTATAAATTTCATTAGACGACCAACTTTAAGTAGTCCTAAAATTAATTGGATTAACCCCATTAGTATAGTAGCAGCTAGAAGATACTCTACACCGTAATCTTTCACAAGTGGAACAATTAATAAGGCAATAGCCCCTGTTGCAGCTGATATCATTGCTGGTCTGCCACCTACAATAGCAGTAACCACAGCAATAATGAACGAAGCATATAAACCAACCATTGGATCTACACCTGCAATAATTGAAAATGCAATAGCTTCAGGGATTAAAGCTAAAGCAACTACAATACCGGCAAGTATATTTTTTCCTGGCTGGTTAAGCCATTCATTTTTTAATTTTTCAACCATAACTTACTCTCCTTTTTATTTAATTATATTGTAAAGTATAACAGAAAAGTTTCATATGTATACCCGTTAATGAAACTTTATGTTACACTTCACCTACAGGGTGGTGCAATTAAATGAAATACGGTTATATTAGACCCGTTACAATAAACGACAATTTAAATGAACAAAAAAAGAAAATAGAAAATCATACAAATGAAATTGTTGAAGAAATTCATGCTAATAATAAGAAGAGGAATATATTAGATGTTCTTTTAAATGAAAAATTAGTTTCTGGAGATATGTTATACGTTACGGATTTATGTATTCTTGCAGATTCTACGAAACATTTAGTAGATATATTAGATTATCTTTCTCAGGAGGATATATCTTTATATGTTATTAATTTAAATCGTTATATTTATAAAGACATCAAAGGTGAATTTATAGAAATATTACATGATATCACAGACTTCCAAAGTGACATTGTCAAATTTAGAACTCGTTTAGGTTTAGAAAATTATGCAAAAGAAGGAAAAAACTTAGGAAGACCCAAAAGAAACGACAAAAATCTTAGTGATGCTATTGAAATGTATATGAGTAAAAAATACACTTTAAATGAGATAAAAGAACAGACAAATATAAGTAGAGCAACTTTGTATCGTCATCTAGATAAATAAGAGGTGATGAACGTTGTTAAAACAAGATTTAATGTATAGTGTACTGTTATCGATTAAAGAAGGAGAAAGTGTAGATTTTAAAACCTTAAATGTGAGTGAAAAAACTTTTTTATTAGCACTCGAGAGTATAGCGAGACAAGATTTAGCTGAAAATGTAGAATTGTTTTATAATAAATGTTTTCCGATTTGTGGGACAACACGATACGCAGAGTTAACAGAAAAAGGACATAAAAATATTTCTGAATATCAAATAGAATATAAGTATTAATAACTGTAAAAATTTGATTAAAACATAGAAAAAAAGAATATTTAATACGCATAACACCTTAATAAATAATCTTTGCTTTTCAGAACTTCATTTATGAGCAACCATATTTTTGGTTGCTGGTGTTTTGATTTTGAATTTGGTTTTGAACTATGAGTGGCTAGCATTTTGCCACTCATTTTTTGCGTTAGCAAAAACATAAAGGGTATGGGATATAATCCCATCAAGTACGGCGTTCTAGAACGAAGTGGATAGCAAAGCCAGTGCTTGCCAAACCACTTAACGACTTGATGAATTTTACTTTATCCTATAAAGTAAAATGTAAGAAAGGCGTTATCTTTCGAAGAAAGCGTGGTGGGAATAATGAGCGAACAAAACACATTTGTGGCTAGCGACGAAACTGTTGGGCAAAACCGTAAACCCAACCGTAAGGCGCCGAAACAAATCAGTTTTCGTGTGAGCGAATCCGAATATTTAAAGTTACAACAATCAGCTGAAACTTTAAATATGAGTGTGCCTGCGTTCGTTAAGAAAAAGGCACAAGGCGCTCGATTGGTCGCACCCAAATTGGATCAAGCAACGCGACAATCGGTAGCGAAAGATTTGAGTATGTTGGGCGCAAATACCAATCAGATTGCGAAATATTGCAACCAACATCAACATGAAGCACCGAACTATAAAGCATTAGAACGTAATATCAGCGAATTACGTGAAAGGTTAGATGAGGTATGGAACAAACTAAATTAAGAAGATTGCTATTTAGCATTTGGATTTTAACTGTTATATCTTTAATGATTTTAACTTTATTTTTTAATTTTTCATTCCTAAAACAATGGTGGTTTATCACCATCTGTTTCTTATTTTGTGTTTTCGGTGGCCTTTTAATTGATCATTTTATTCCTAAACAAAAAAAGCGTGATACCAATGGCAACAACTAAAATAAGTGCAACGAAATCAACGTCACGTGCCATCAATTACGCTGAAAAACGGGCTGAAGAAAAAAGTGGCTTAAACTGCGACATAGACTATGCCAAAAGTAGTTTTAAAGCCTCACGTGAACTCTATGGTAAAACAGGGGGTAATGAAGGCCATGTCATTATTCAGTCATTCAAACCAGGCGAAGTAACCCCAGAACAATGTAATCAATTAGGCTTAGCATTAGCTAAAAAATTCGCAACCAATCATCAAGTGGCTGTTTATACACATTGTGATACTGATCACATACATAATCATATTGTGATTAATGCCGTTAATCTTGAAACAGGTAAAAAGTTCAATAACAACAAGCAAGCCTTACGTGATTTAAGAGACTTTAATGACGACGTATGTCGTGAACATGGCTTAAGCGTGCCAGAAAAAGATACAGCACGCTTACGTTATACACAAACAGAAAAAGCGATTGCTGACCCTAATACAAAATCAACCGCCCAATATTCATGGAAAGATGAAATACGTGAAGCAATCGACCAATCAACAGCTACAAGTATGGATGAATTCAAAGACCATTTAAGTCAATATGACATTGAAATTGCACGCGTTACACCTAAGAGCATTACCTATCGACATCTAGCTGAAGATAAAAAAGTCCGTGGTCGTCGATTAGGCGAAGATTATAACAAAGGGGGTATAGAAGATGGCTTTGAAAGACAAATACAACGACAACAGCAAGGACGAGAAGATGACAAAGACATCCAGCCAAAACGACCAACTTCAAACCGTGATGAACCAGCTCAACGAGATACAGGCGTCACTCAATCAGATTGGGATAAATTCGCCCAAGACACAAATGAGCTTGAGCGTCGCCGACAAGCTGCAGAGTCAGCAAGACTTGCTCATGAAAAGGCTCGAAGAGATCGAGAAGAGAGAGAACGAGCGAAACAAGCGTCACGAACAATTATTAACGACGATCGAGACCACGGCCTCGAACTTTAATCAAGCAACCCAAACCAATGAAAAACGGTTTGTGAGTGCAGCGAGACATTATGTGCAACGGATTGATACCGATAATTTAAAACAAGATTTCGAACAAGCGATACAAAAAGAACTTAATGACGTAAAAACGGAAACACAAAATGTGGTTGAAGAAGTGAAAAATAATCAATCAGCACTTCAACAATCGAATAGAGACTATAAAAAAACGATAGATGAGCGCATTAAAAACAACGAAACAGCTGTTAAACAATATGACCAAATCATCAATAAGTTAACCAAAGGTCTTACAGCAATGTTTTTCATTGTTGCTTTAGTCATGATCGCATTTTTAGTCTTAAGTCCATTAGGTGACTGGTTAGGCGTACATCATTTTTATGAGTGGCTCAATCATGTACTTAAAACTGGCCATTCCGCATGGCGTTATTTGATTGTTGTACTCTATCTTGTGCCTTATGCCTTCTTTGGATTATTTATATATGCCATTTTAAAGGCGTATGAGCGACTTTAATTATATTGCTTATTAAAAGAACCCAATCATAAAATATGATTGGGTTCTTTTTGTTTTTTGAATTTTGTAGGGCAAACTGCATCGAACTTTTTAATAGCTTTTTAGCGACCTGTTGAGCCTCAGAACGATAACGGATTGGGAATGAAAAAGATCGTTTTGTAAATCATGTCACTTATAATCTTTTACATCTATTATGTATAAAAGTATTACAATCAATTTATTTATTCAAAATTTGATAAATTTTATAAAACAATGGATGTATAGGTTTAATAAAATCTCCAATATATTCTTCAACATGTGCACCAAATCCCTTTTTAAACTGTTGTACTCCATAATCATCAGCATCTTTACTAAAGTCTCCTGTAATTCCATAAAAATTATATCTTGGAATCTGATGATCTAGTGCAAATTGGATCATATCCCATTGTAATGCGTATGCTCCTTTAAATTGGTAAAAATTAGGGTTTGAACCGCTCGAAAGATAGTAAACTTCATCTTTATTATATATATATAAAGCAGCTGCTAAATCTAAAATATTACCTTCTCTATCAATTAAACTTTGTGCTTCTTTAACTTTCTTTTTATTACTTTGAAGTTTTTGTTCTAATTGTTTATGTTGAGATTTACTCTTCTTAGAATTCGGATTTTCTTTGAGCTTATCTTTTATCATTTCCATTGATTTATTTAATTTTACCTTTGTAATTTCAAGTTTTTTCAAATAATTTTGTAAGTTAATATAAGATAATTTAACCATTGAATTTTGTGGATACATTACTTGAGCTTCTTTAAAAAATTTATAAGGATTCGATCTATACTTAAAATTATGTCTTTCTTCAGCCATTTTAAACAAACGATAAAACCGTTGTGTTTCAGATATATCTAATGTAATTGTTTCAACTCCCATTTCTAAGGATTTCTTGATATTACGTCGTGTTTGATATTCCATATCTTTCCATATAGTCTCTTTACTTTTATCTTTTAAATTCAATACAGACAACCAACGAATCTGACTTTTTTGAGAATAACCGACTGTATACCCTTGATGTTTATATCCTAATTTTGAAAGTTGATATATTAAATTTGTATTATTAAAGGAATGTAGTATTTCTCCATCTGTATTTCTGATATTTTCTAAAATATACGGATCCAATGATGCAAATAATGTTCTGTGTTTTTTTAAATATTTAGTTAATCCTTTAAAAAAGCAATCAACAAGTATTTTATTATTATAGTCAAGAACCGGCCCCTTATGAGAATAAAAATATTTAAATATTTTTAACGCTCTTGCTTCAGATAGTAAACAAGCACCTATGACCTCATCATTGTCTTTAACTCCAACCAAGTGAACATCATTATTTTCATTTTTACGAAATCGATATTGATCTATAGATTGTGTGAAATGTACTGGTCTACTATGGATAAAATCTTCATATTCTTTTTCTGTCAAAGTTGTAAAATACATATAATTGTCCTCCTAGTTTCTGTTGCAAAGTTAAATTTATAGTATAATTTTAACAAAAAAGGAGTCTTCTGTATGAACTATTTCAGATATAAATAATTTAACAAGGATGTTATCACTGTAGCCGTCGGCTACTATTTAAGATATGCATTGAGTTATCGTGATATATCTGAAATATTAAGGGAACGTGGTGTAAACGTTCATCGATGCAGAGGGACATACATTAGATATTTGGCTGCGTAAGCAACGAGATAATCATTCAGCATATGCGTTTATCAAATATCTCATTAAACAATTTGGTCAACCTCAAAAGGTAATTACAGATTAGGCACCTTCAATGTCTAAAGTAATTAAAGCTTTTAAACTTAAACCTGACTGTCATTGTACATCGAAATATCTGAATAACCTCATTGAGCAAGATCACCGTCATCTTAAAGTAAGAAAGACAAGGTATCAAAGTATCAATACGGCAAAGAATACTTTAAAAGGTATTGAATGTATTTACGCTCTATATAAAAAGAACCGCAGGTCTCTTCAGATCTACGTATTTTCGCCATGCCACGAAATTAGCATCATGCTGGCAAGTTAAGCGAACACTGACATGATAAATTAGTGATTAGCCATATTTTTTATTTTGCAGTAGAACCTTGAAGAGTATATTGGTGATTTTATCAAACCTTTCAAACCTCTTTTATTCAAATTTTTTATACTTAAAAATAAAATATAAAAACACTCCAGTTATATAACTGGAGTGTTTTTTAGCGGAAGGAGAAGGATTCGAACCAACGCGAGCAAAAAGCTCCTAATTAATATTAAATATTAATCCCCTTATAGCCAGACTTGGGTATCCTTCCATACAAATACTATATAATGATAACATCTATATAATATTAAGTCAATACAAAACGGCTGGGTTTTTAGGACCCAGCCGTTTTGTATTATTTTATAGTTTCTTATAAACTTCCTAAAGGATTATTATTTTTATTCCACCTAAAACTAAAATTTTCGCGTGATAATCCAATATCCTTATTTTTTCATTTTAAAGGGGTATTTAGAGTATGCTCTAAAATTATATCTTTAGTACCTACAAATCTTTTTTTCGCCTCTCAAAATAAGAAGAAACTCGTTTCCAAAACCTAAAAAACATTAGGTTCTGTTGCAAAGTCAGAAAAAATATAACTAATTATCATTTTAACATGGTAGTATTCTCTTAACTGGCCAACATGTGATTAATTTCGTAGCACGGCGAAAATCCGTAGATCTGAAGAGACCTACGGTTCTTTTTATATAGACCATAAATACATTCAATACCTTTGAGTGTATTCTTTGCCGTATTGACGCTTTGATATCTCGTCTTTCTCACTTTAATATGACGGTGATCCTGCTCAATGAGGTTATTAAGATATTTAGATGTACAATGACAGTCGGGATTAAGTTTAAAATCTTTAATCAACTTAGACATTGCCACCTTCGTCGAAGGTGCCTGGTCTGTAATTATCATTTGAGGTTTACCAAATTGTTTAATAAGTCGCTTAATAAACGCATATGCTGAATGATTATCTCGTTTCTTACGTAACCAAATATCCAATGTATGACCATCTGCATCAATGGCACGATATAAATAGCTCCATTTCCCTTTTATTTTGATGTACGTCTCATCAATACGCCATTTGTAATAGGCTTTTTTATGTTTTTTCTTCCAAATTTGATACAAAATCGGAGCATATTCTTGAACCCAACGGTAGACCGTTGAATGATGAACGTTGACACCACGTTCTCTTAGTATTTCAGATATATCACGATAACTCAGCCCGTATCTTAGATAGTAGCCAACGGCTACAGTGATGACGTCCTTGTTAAATTGTTTATATCTGAAATAGTTCATATAGCATGCTCCTTTTTGTTAAAATTATACTATAAACTCAACTTTGCAACAGAACCAAAAGACCTATACAAATATTCAAAAATTAACCACAATAGACTATACTTTTCAATACATGTACAAATTAACTTTTTTCAATCAAAAAAGCCGAGAAATCCCTTGGTTTTCTCGGCTTTTCCTTCTGTTTTATAGAATCTAATTGTGATAACTGAGTAAAATAACAAATAAAAACAACACAAACTAAATGTTAAACTAAAATAATATATTTTAGTTATACTTGATATTTCTCTCTATTACACAATATACACTAAATGTTTTTATTAATATTCGATATTAGGCACCTTATTAACATGAGCTTGATAACGTTTTAATCCCAAAAAAACAACAGTAATAACTACTAAAATTGTTAATATCTTATTCATAACAATCCTCCTATATCTCAACTTACGCTATAAATTATTTACTACTCGTATAATAATTTAATTCTAAATCTTTTGATGTCTGTTGACGGATTTTTTTCATTAATGCAGTATCATTAATGAGTGATTTACCATAAGATGGAATCATTTTTTGTATTTTAGGCATCCATTCAGATTCATATTCAGGGAAGTTTTTCTCAAGTACTTCTAGAGCTACAGATACTGAAGTTGATGCTCCTGGAGACTCTCCTAATAAAGCTATTACCGAATGATCTTCAGAATTAACAACTTCTGTACCAAATTGAATAAATCCTTTACCATATTCAGGAGTATCTTTAATCACTTGTACACGTTTGCCTGCAGTGTATAACTGCCAATCTTCATCACGTGCTTCTGGATAAAATGTACGTAAATGATTCATACAACCTTCTTTAGTCATTAATATTTGATCAAATGAATATTTGATTAAAGGTAGGTTTTTAGCAGCAGCAGATAATAATGTTGTAATATTATATGGTTTGACTGATTTAAATAAATCAAGATTAGAACCATTTTTTAAGAATTTAGGACCCACACTAGCGAATGGACCAAATAATAATGTACGTTCACCATCAATATATCGAGTATCCAAGTGAGGTACTGTCATAGGTGGTGTTCCAGGTGGTTCTTTACCATAAACTTTGGCATCATGTTGGGCTATAATGTCTGGGTTAGTACAAATTAAAAATTGCCCTGTAATAGGGAATCCGCCCAAATGTTTACTTTCTGGAATTCCAGTTTTTTGTAATAGTGGAATAGCACCACCACCAGCACCAATAAATACATAATCAGCAAGTTCAGTTTGAATATCACCACTGTTACGTTGACGCACTTTAACTTCCCATTTACCATCTTTTCGATGGTTAAAGTCTATTACTTCATGATTATATTGAACATTGGCATTAGGATGTTGTTCAATATTTTTAGCCATTTTACGAGTAAGCTCTCCAAAGTTAACGTCTGTACCTTCGTTAATCTTACTAGCAGCCATAATATCACTTGAGCTATGACCCGCCATCATTAATGGAACCCATTTTCTCATCTCTTCAATATCTTCGGTATATTCAATATTGTCGAACATTGGAAAATCCTTCATAGCATGATAACGATCCTTTAAGAATTGAACGTTATTTTTACCTCTAACAAAACTAATGTGAGGTAATGGTTGAATAAATTCTTTAGGGTTAGAAATACTATTATTTTTAACTAAATGACCCCAAAATTGTTTTGAAATCTCAAACTGCTCATTAATTTCTTTTGCTTTTTCTATATCAATTGATCCATCAGGTTGTTTCACTGTATAGTTCAATTCACATAAAGCAGCATGACCAGTTCCAGCATTATGACGCTCATTTGAACTTTCGATACCAGGACGATCTAAACGTTCATATAGTTTTATATTCCAATTTGGTTCTAACTCTTTAAGCATAGAACTAAAAGTTGTGCTTAAAACACCAGCGCCAATAACAACAACTGTTTTTGACTCTTTTGTATTCATAATTGACTCCCTTCTTTTAAGTACGAATATTAGTGTAATACAAAATATACAGAAAATAAAATACTTAATTTTAATATGAACTATTCTTTTATGGAATAGCTACTTATTCTGTAATATTATTGCTATTTCTACTTAACTTATTAATAAGCTAAGTAGAAATGTCCAGATGCATACAAATACTAATAATCCTATACTAAAACGCATTGTCATTTTCATTAATTGCGACTCATTTCCTACTTCATTAACTGCAGCAGTAGCTATAGCTATAGATTGAGGTGATACAATTTTAGCCGTGACACCACCAGCAACATTAGCTGCTACAAGTAATGAGCCTTTCGCACCAATTTGCCCAGCAACAGAGGCTTGTATTGGAGCAAACAATGCATTGTTATTTACAACTGATCCAGTCATAAATACACCTATCCAACCTAAAACTGGTGATAATAGTGGAAATATAGGTCCAGCTTTAGCAATACCTTGGCCCATAGCACTACTTAATCCGCCATAAGTCATTACTTTAGATACAGCTAGGATAAAACATATTGTTAATACAGAAATCCATAGTTCTTTCACTGTTAATCCTAATAGTCTCCCAGCAATTTTAAAATTCATGTTATTTGCAATAATAATAGTCAAAATGGCTGTAATTAATATAGCTGTACCGGTTTGTGCAATAAAATTAAAAGTGAGTACATTTGGTGCGTGCGTTACGTCATTCATCGTACCAGGTACATTAAAATTAATTACAAGAGAGTGTAATAGTCCTTTCTTTTCAAATAATCCTTTAAAGAATGATGAACTCCATATAAGTACAATAACAGTTAAAATGATGAAAGGACTCCATGCATAAACAATATTTTTGAATGAATGTTTAGCTACACGTTTAGGTTCTTCATTTTGTTGTAATCTAAATATGTTTTTAGGTTGAAATTTACTAGAGAATAATGCTAGTGCAATCATAGCTGCCAATCCAGGTATAATATCTGCAAGTTCAGGACCTGCAAATGATGTTATAATCACTTGTAAAAACGTATAAGTTACAGAAACAACTAAAATAGATGGTAATATCTCTTTAATACCTCTGAATCCATCAATCATAAATATTAATAAGAAAGGCACAAAAAAGCTAATAAACCCTAAAGTTAAATTACCAATTAGTGCTACCTCGGTAGCAGAAACATCACCTGATAAATTTAACGTATCAATAATAGCTACTGGAATTCCTACTGCACCATAAGCCCCAGCAGCAGCATTGCCTACTAAACAATGCATAGCTGCCTCTAAGGGTTTGAATCCCAGCTGCGTAAGTAATACAGCGCATATAGCAATTGGTACACCAAATCCGGCTGCGCCTTCTAAAAATGCATTAAATACAAAACCAATTAGTAATAATTGAATACGTTGATCTTGTGAAATACTAGCTATACTGTCTTTAACAATATCAAATTGACCACTTTTGGTAGAAATTTTATACAACCATACGGCCATAATAACTATAAAACCAATGGGGATAATACCTTGATAGAAACCTTCAAATGTGGCTCCTCCAGCAATGTTCAAAGGTAATTTAAAAACTAATAATGCTACTAATATTGTTATAATCAAAGTTGTTAATGCAGCATAAAAACCTTTCATTTTAAATACTGTTAAACACAATAAGAAAAGAATGATTGGTATAGCAGCAACGATTGAGGATAACAATAAATTATGAAATGGATCAAATGAATGCACTAACATAACAATTTATACTCCTCTTTTAATTTTTAAGATACTATTCTGCTTCTCTAATTTCCTCTGCAATATCTTTATAATCAATATCCGTCTTATTAAAGATTTCATCATTGATTGGGAAATGTTGTTCGAATGTTTCGAAGTTCTGAATTTCAACCTTAGCATCTTCTATTTCAAAGTCTAGCACATGGCCGCCGAAGTTACGATCATCATTCGCAAAGTGTATATGAAATCCTGAAGATCCAATACCATGGAATAGTTCGGGCGTAAAGAAACCAACAACAGTTCCTTCAACATACGTTTCAGTTTGTTCGGGTTGTCTGCGTGCCGAATCAATTAATCGTGTATATGGCGGCTCTTGTCCAGGCATCATGCGAACGTGCATTTTTTTGAATACTCCAGAAATTTTAACAGCTGAAAACAAGTTTTCACTCATCATGTTTTCTTTAATTTCGTCAAAAACATCGTCAGATGATTTATCTTTAGTTTGGTATGTTGTATCTGCCTTGAATTTCGTCACTGTCGCATAAGGTGTTAATTCATCACCTTTTAATTCAATAAAATCTTTATGTTCATTAGCATGGTAAGCCTTACCATCCACAAATATCACTTCTCCATTCGATCCCGTTAAAGTCGCAATACCTAAATCTCCATGTTTTAATATTTCATTAATTGAGGCAGTACCTTTTAATAGTCCTGCCATCAATGTTCCTAATGTACCGTGTTGATATAAGATATTAGTCATAAAAGATTCACTCCTCAATTACTATTTGATTATTAATTAAATGCATCAGGCAACATATTGGTTGAAAGTTTCATATTATCTTTATAATTTACAGGTATATCAATGACTACAGGTCCTTGAATTTCATAACCTTTTTTAATCGCATTTTCTAATTCTTCTTGATTTGTTACACGCATTCCTTTTGCTCCAAAGGATTCTGCATATTTCACAAAATCAACTGAACCAAAGTCTACACCTGACGAACGTTCATATTTCATTTCTTCTTGGAATTCAACCATATTATATTTACCATCATTCCAAATTAATTGAATAATATTCAATTTTTTACGAACTGCTGTTTCTAAATCTTGTGATGAGAATAAGAAACCACCATCACCAGCAACTGAGACAACTTGTTTATTCGGTCTTACAAGCGCTGCTGAAATCGCCCATGGTAATGCGACACCTAACGTTTGCATACCATTACTGAATAATAAGTGTCTTGGATGATAACTTCTGAATTTACGTGCCATCCAAATATAATGACTTCCGACATCGACAGTTACCGTAGTATCGTCTGTTAAAACTTTTTGCATAGATTCGATAACTTCAATTGGATGTAATATTCCATCTTCATGTATTGCTTTAATACCTGTTTTATCAATAATGTATGATCTTAATTGTTCTAATTCATCTAGGTGCTGTTCATTAATAAATGGTTCATGCACTTTTTCTGAAATCATTTCGATTGTTCCAGAAATATTACCTATTAATTCTTTCACTGGTTGCATATTATTAGTGATTTCAGCTGGAACTTCATCAATATTGATAATTTTTGTATCTAATTCTTTATTCCAATTACTTGCTTCATATTCAATTGGATCATAACCGATTGTGATGACTAAATCACTTTTACGTAGTAATTCATCACCCACTTGATTACGGAATAATCCAACACGACCAAAGAAATGATTTTCAAGTTCTCGGCTAATAACACCGGCACCTTGGAATGTCTCTACAACTGGTAAATTTGTTTTTTCAACTAACTTACGAATTGCATTTGTTTCATCTACGCTGGAACTTCTCATACCCACTAGAAGAACAGGGAATGATGCATTTTTAATTGTTTCAATTACATCATTAATATCTTGATTACTTGGGACACCTAAATCTGGTTTTTGACATAATGATATGGCTTTAGATTCAACAGGTGAAGAAATCACATCTTGTGGAATGCTAACAAAACTGGCACCATTTTTACCTGAAGTTGCTGTTCTCATTGCATTTGTAATGACTTCTGATAAAGATTCAGGATCTTGTACCTCTACACTATATTTTGTAGATGATTTTAATAAGGCTGCATTATCAATGCTTTGATGTGTCAAACGTAATAAATCATTACGTTTGACTTGTCCACCTAACGCTAGTACAGGGTCGCCTTCTGAAGTTGCTGTTAATAATCCGGTTGTTAGATTACTCACGCCTGGACCACTTGTAACAAGAGCTACACCAGGTTTACCAGTTAATCTTCCTATACCTTGTGCCATCATTGCCGCATTTTGTTCGTGACGTGTAACAATCAATTCTGGACCATCATCTTCAAGTGCATTAAATAAATAATCAATTTTCGCTCCTGGAATACCAAATACATATTCCACACCATTATTTTTTAGAGTATCAATAACTATGTTAGCTGCATTATAATTTTTATTAGCCATTTACGTTCATTTCCTTTCAAGTTTCATATTACATGTCTAGGTTCTGTTGCAAAGTAAAATTAGTATACAATACTATGCAAATATAAAAAAATAAATGTTATTTTAACGATAAATCATTTATATATATTGATTGTTTTTGCATTTATTTGTATTTATATTACATTATTTTTCACTTTGCAACAGAACCGCAATACGTCTCTCGTATTTTCTAAAAAGATGGAAGAGCGTGTTATGTTTATCGACAAAAACAAAAGATCGATCTATATTTGACGTTGTTAAATAATGGTATTTACCTAAATCGATACCAATAATATGAGCTTTTTCTTGTTTTATATAATCGTTAATCGCTTTGATATGCTTATATTTACAGTTTTCTAGCTTTTCTGGAAAACGTCTATAATAGCTTAAATACCAATTCGGAACTTGAATGACCCTCATATCCTCTTTTGTCATGTGAGGTAAAAAACTTTTAACTAACGAAAAATTCATCGCCTATCATTCCCCTTTTTTCTTGTATTTTATGTTTTAAATACGTTGAGTGGACTGTTTTCAAAGTTTTTTCTACGCATATTCGTTGAGCGCATTTCTTCTAATTCGGACAAAATAGAGCGCATTAAATATCCTT
Source organism: Staphylococcus sp. Marseille-Q5304 (assembly GCF_943737015.1). Classification (GTDB taxonomy): domain Bacteria; phylum Bacillota; class Bacilli; order Staphylococcales; family Staphylococcaceae; genus Staphylococcus; species Staphylococcus hsinchuensis. The sequence continues at coordinate 1,633 of NZ_CALSFP010000004.1, read as the reverse complement.
GCATAGCTTCAACAGTTTCTTGTTTTTTAACCATTATACCTTTGAATCTTTTAAGTACTGTAAATAATTCATCATCCATATCTTCAAGCATATACACTTCACCATACATATCATTAAACGAACGCTTAGCTTTTAAAATAACTGATTTAATGATTTGTATTTCTTTAGCACTAAAGTTATTCATATATCTCTTTGTATCTTCGGGCATTTCCTGAAGTTCTAAATGTTTTAAAGCTTCTTCATCGGATTGTTGTTGTAAATGATTCGTATGATTTGGATGATTAGGTTTTGTAGCTTCTACATTTTCTTCTCTTACATCATTCATATCATTCGTATCACTAGAATCAGTATTACTAATATCAGTGTCATTAAGTTCAGTATCATTAGTGTGCGATTTTCGCATTTCTTGTTGTGCGATTTCAGCATTTCTAGAAATGCGATTTTCGCAATTCTTGAAATGCGAAAATCGCATTTCAGTGTCATGACAAGTCTCATCAATGTTTTCTTCTTGTTTTTTGATTTCATAAACGTCTTCTTTAGTAACTTCAGGATTCATTAAATATAATTTATTAGGTCGTCCTTGCCCACATCTTACTTGTTCTAAAAGATTATTTTTTGATAACTCTTTTTTAATTTTTGTTAATTTACCATCATGACAATTTAATATAGCTTTAAGTTTTTCATTTGTGAAAATGAAAAATATATCGCCATTATCATCAAACCAATTGTTCTTTATTGATAATTCTAATCTGTCTTTTAACAAAGCGTACGCAATTTTAGCATCATTACTTAATTGCATATATTTCTCATTAGTAAAAAACACTTTTGGCAGTTGATAAAATTTTTCTCTATATTGTTGTTGGATATTAAATCTTTCTTCAGTCATAATAAAAAACCTCTTTCCGTATTTTGATTTGGTAAGAGGTAATAAAACGCTTTTATATATATTTGTGTTTATTTACTAGTTTCAATACTTGCACTAAGTAACAATTCAGTATATAATACAGGTATCAAAACATTGTAGATAAATAAACGTGGGGAACGTTTTATTACCAAACATTTAAGGGCAACTACGACCAATAGTTGCTCTTTTTATTTTGTTATAAATTAATAATAACACTTATATACCTATAGAAACAATTTATTTTGTAACTTTTTATGAGTAACATGTTACATGTAACAAACAACACAAAGAATATATAAGAATGAATTAAGAACAATGAGATTATGTATAAGTTGAAAGAAACAAGTTTTGCAGTAACATGTTACATGTAACAAACAACACAAAGAATATATAAGAATGAATTAAGAACAACGAGATTATGTATAAGTTGAAAGAAACAAGTTTTTCAGTAACATGTTACATGTAACAAACAACACAAAGAATATATAAGAATGAATTAAGAACAATGAGATTATGTATAAGTTGAAAGAAACAAGTTTTGCAGTAACATGTTACATGTAACAAACAACACAAAGAATATATAAGAATGAATTAAGAACAACGAGATTATGTATAAGTTGAAAGAAACAAGTTTTTCAGTAACATGTTACATGTAACAAACAACACAAAGAATATATAAGAATGAATTAAGAACAACGAGATTATGTATAAGTTGAAAGAAACAAAGTT
>NZ_CALSFP010000003.1 GCF_943737015.1 Staphylococcus sp. Marseille-Q5304 | reverse complement strand
TTAATAATGCCATTCGTAATTTATAGAATAAAAATTACTTAATTCATTTTTGTCTAATGTAAATGTACTATAAATACTGGTATAACCGCATTTATAGTGAGAGCAAATGACGAAGGAATGGTAAGAAAAATACATCAGCTATGCTGATTGACACGAAAGTGGCATTGTATTTCCTTATGCTCTTATTTTTTATTCTGCTTTCAGCATAAAAAATAAATGATTTGTACAAAAGTTAAATGAATAAAAATGATTTTTTCGCTATCATAATGACTCATTCTTTTCGTACCAAATCACTCAAGTTTATATTTTTAATTAAAAGATGTTACGATACGTGATCAAAAGAACGTAAGAGTAACTTTATTTAGCTGTTTACAGCAAATAAACGTATATCTAATGTACTGCTAAGAAGAAGATTAGATATACCTTACTACCTTTAGAAAATTCAATTTTTAACTTTAAGTTAGTAAATTATTATTCATTAATTTAAAATTTGTCTAAAATCATCAACAGTATATATAAAGTATATTTTCCCTTCTTGGTCATACCATTATTTAAACGTAGGGTTAAATGCAAACCAGAAGTCTGACGATAACTTCAAGAGTTTCTAGGAAGTTTTTTGGAATATTAGTAATTAAGGCCTCTCTTTTTTAGATAAATGTCAGATTTATTTTTGTATTTAATGGGAGTGCTTCACCCCTAATGTAAACATTTTTATTTTTTTAGTTTACATTTAGAACGCTTAGTTTTATTATCAGTACTAATACAGATATAGGAAAGAGTGGTGAAATGTTTGCTTGTAATCATGAAAAGGTGCGCTAGATATCATGTGTCTAGGTAAGACGATTACGGGGGGGATTTACCTTTAGCTGCTACTTTAAATTCTCAAAAGATTTATAAAACATTTTCAAGCGATAATCATGGTGTTAATGCATTTTTACATAGCTATACTTACACCGGTAACCAAATAGTATGTTCCATTGCTTTAGAAAATATTGTTACTTTTGTTCCAATTTTAAGCATATTAAATAAAGAAATTTAAAAAATGGTTAATATTTTTGAAAAAGCACTAAACAATATATTAGATGAGGATGATTAATATGAATTTAGCTGAAAAGATTTTAAAAGGAGAAACCTTAACTAAAGAGAGGTTATTGAAAATATATGAAAATCCTAATATAGATACATTAGATTTATTGAACGAAGCCTATATATTAAGAAAACATTATTATGGAAAAAAAGTGAAATTAAATATGATCTTAAATGCTAAGAGTGGTATATGTCCGGAGAACTGTGGTTATTGCGGTCAATCTAGAGATATGAAACAAAAGCAAAGATACGCTCTAGTGCCAGAAGAACAAATTGTTAGCGGAGCCAAAGTAGCTCACGAGAATAACATAGGTACATATTGCATTGTCATGAGCGGCCGAGGACCTAGTAACAAGGAAATTGATCATATAAGTAGAACAGTAGAAGAAATTAAATCAAACCATCCTCAACTGAAAATATGTGCGTGCCTTGGTTTAACTAATGATGAACAAGCTAAGAAGCTCAAATCATCTGGCGTTGATAGATATAACCATAATATAAATACGAGTGAAAACTATCATGAAGAAGTTGTAACTACCCATACTTATAAGGACAGAACAAACACTTTAGAAATTATGAAAGAAAACAATATTTCACCATGTTCTGGTGTGATTTGTGGGATGGGAGAATCAAATCAAGATATCATAGATATGGCTTTTGCCTTAAAAGAAATAGATGCAGATAGTATTCCTATTAATTTTTTACATCCTATTAAAGGTACAAAGTTTGGAGAAATGGATGAATTGACACCCATGAAGTGCTTGCGACTTATATCTCTATTTAGGATTGTCAATCCATCTAAAGAAATTAGAATTGCTGGCGGTAGAGAAGTTAATTTGCGTTCACTACAACCTTTGGCCTTAAAGGCAGCAAATTCAATATTTGTAGGAGACTACTTAATTACTGGAGGACAGCCTAATAAATTAGATTATAAGATGATAGAAGATTTGGGATTTGAAATCGACTCTGGATATAATGAGCTGAAAGAAAAAGTAGAATGACCTTACAAAGTGATTTTAAAAATTACAAGAAGAAGATTTATATAGAAAGATTAAATCTATTGAATCCATTCATGGTAAAGATATACCTGTAGATGGGAAAATGATATTAATTTCGCCTCCAATGATTATCGATACAAGAAGAAACTCGTTTCACTCGTTTTAAAAACCACAAATTTTGACACTAACGTAACGTAATTAGTTACAATAAAATTAAAATTAAAAAAGGTGGAGAAAAACATGGATTTTTATCAAATGCCAATGTTCAACAAAATATTAGTACAAGACATTGAAAAAGCAGAAAAATGGTACGAGAAAACACTTGGCTTTAAAAGTGTTTTCAAATTCAGAAACGAAAAAAACGAAGTACTAATGAATCACTTAAGATTAGAAAAATATCAAGATTTAATGTTGATTTCTAGTAATGATTTTAAAGTTGGGAATTCAATATATCTAAACTTATTAGTTAAAGATATAGAATCTAAATCACAAACAATTTCACCAAAATTTGTTATTTCCGAACTCGAGGAACAACCTTGGAACGCAAAAGAAATGACTATAAAAGACCCAGAAGGTCATTTGATCACACTTACTCAATCAAATATCAGCGACACTGATTTTGAAAAATTAATGCAACAAACATCAAAAAACTATTAACAACAAAATTCCAATTGTTTTGAACACGTTTTGCATAATATTTTCTGGTTTTTAGCCCAACTTTTTAAATTTGTTATTCCGTTAAGATTTTTAGTATTTGTATATATTGCTATATTTTCGTTTTTACTTATTTCTTTTTTACAGTTATCACATTTTAGTTTTTCGAGAAACATGAAAAGACCTCACTTTTTTATGGTTTTTGAAACGAGTGTAAACGAGTTTCAAAAACCAAATCAAAGCAATTTCTAATAATAAATTTTCACCTATCACCAAATAAAATAAAGTTATCAATATTGGAACTATATAAGAATGACCAATATTATAAACGTAACTACCAATTTTTTTATCAATCAAATAACCTAACATAGAAATATCAGGAACTAGCAAGAATAATAAAAAGATCCATAAAGAAAAACCAAACATAAAATAAATAATTACAGCAGTAATAAAAACAAATGCATTTTCTAATCTAATTAAATTGCCCACAAAACTCCCCCTCTCTTTTTTATAGATTACTAAACCTTATTGCTTTATTCCAATTGCTTTATTGACGTTGAGCCTCGGAACCCTTAACAATCCCAAAACTTGTCGAATGGTCGGCTTAATAGCTCACGCTATGCCGACATTCGTCTCCAAGTTTAGTTAAGGGTTCTTCTCAACTTCAATAAATTTTCTCGGCATAAAAGTCGCTAATATCCTTATTTGCAATTTCTTCAATTTTTTCTACAATTTTTAACTCCAAATTCCCTTCACTCTCAATAAATTCTTTAGCAAAACTTCTTAATTCTTCATGATGTCCAACCATTACTGTATAAAGTGCATTTTCAAACATAGATATATCATTTGAATCATTACCAAAAGCTATATAATCACCTTTATCTATCCCTAACATTTTAAGTGCAGCCCATTTATGTATACCTTTAGGACTTATATCAAGTACATTCTCATTCCCATGCTTATTTACATATACATCTAATTCATTTAATTTTTTACTCAATAATTCATTATTACTCGATGTCAAAATCAAAACTTTCACAACAGATTTTAAAGAATCTAGATTAACTAAATTAGCCGAATTTAAAGGATCTAAATTTTTTAATATAGAATGGTTTTGAGGTCCAGTATATGCATAATCCCAATCCCCATCAATTAAGTAAGTAGCATCAAATTCATTAATTAATTGTTTAATTTTTTCCATTTCTGATAACGAAAAAGAAACAGATTTTATAATTTTTCCTTTACTTAAAATAAGCGAACCATTACCACCTATCATTGTATAATCATGAAAATCCTTGCTTATAACGGGAAGCATATCTCTAATCGGTCTCGCAGATGCAAAAATAACTTGATGACCACTATTCGTAAGATTTTTTAAAGAATTAAGAATTTTATCTGATACTGGTTCTCCTTTAAAACAAATAGTCCCATCTAAATCAAACACAAATTTCACATTTAACGCCTCCACTATTTAGATTAGTTTTTATTATAATATTCCTTATCAATTATGACAGAAATTTTATTAGCAAATTATATCTACGAAAAGTCTTCAAAATAAGTAACTTTTTCGGGTCTACTTTGTACACTTTATCTACCTGGTAGACCCAATTGTTATTGCTTTACAGGTCTAAAATTCGTCGTTATAATCTAGTTAAATCCCGTAAGGGCGCACTTACACGTTTGCTCCAAACGGTGCAAAAACCATAATCGACCTTCGTAGATTTTTTTAATCTTAGTTTTAAGTAATCGGTGTTGCAGCACAGATACAAAAATTAATACTGCACGAATTTGAATCGACGTTGTAGCGTAGATATAAAAATTAATACTACATCAAAATTTAACTAAGATTTAAGCTACTAGTTTTTTGCTAGTAGCTTTTTTATTTTTAAAATTTTAAATACCTTTATTTTGAATTTTAAGGGGGCATTTTAAAGATTTAGGGGTAAATCATATGTTTTATGCCTAAAAACTTATATAAGCTCTTAAAACGCAAATATGAGCCAAATAAATATATGCTATTTCCAAAAACAAAAATTTGAGCAAAACCAGTGACTAATTTTTTAGACACTGCCCAGTTACGCACAAAATTATTTTTTGCGGTAAAAACTGGGCAACCATGCCGGTTGAACGCTATAGTTCCCGCAGGGGCAAAAAGACATGAAAAAACGCTAACTTTTAAGCTAACGTTTATTAAACAATACTTTTAAAAAATCGAATTATTAAATTAAAAACATTAGGAATAAATACAATTATTCGAAACACAATATCTGAAATAATCTCAATAAAAAATGACTTAGTTCTCTTGTATTTTGCACTCATAAATCAAACTCCTAAACTTTTTTTAAGTAATAATTTTGTTTTTCAAAATTCCAAATTGCCGTAATTGAATGTGCTTTTTCTTCTTCATCTGTTGTTTTATCTTCATCACTTGTATTAATCAAATTGCCATCTTCGGCATCGTCTAAATTTAAAATTTTATGTTTTTGTTTAAGCAATCCACCGTAACTCAACATACGTTTTCGATATAAACCTTTTTCTAAATCATTAACAATCTCTGAATCTTTTTCGCTATCTCCAGTTAAATAATCTGATGACTTAACCGAATATTTTGAGGTTTCTTTAATTGCTGTAAGCTCATTTGAATTATTCGTTAAAGATATTATACTTAGGCATATTTTGACGACGCATATTAAGCGCATGTATCTCTTCTAGTTCAGCTTTAATCGATTGCATCAAATAACCTTGCAT
>NZ_CALSFP010000002.1 GCF_943737015.1 Staphylococcus sp. Marseille-Q5304 | reverse complement strand
AATTGCTGTAAGCTCATTTGAATTATTCGTTAAAGATATTATACTTAGGCATATTTTGACGACGCATATTAAGCGCATGTATCTCTTCTAGTTCAGCTTTAATCGATTGCATCAAATAACCTTGCATGGCTTCAACAGTTTCGCTCTTTTGTAGCAGCATTGCTTTAAAACGTTTTAAGACACTTACTAGATCAAATTCCACATCTTCTAAACGGTAATATGTATTATGTGAGTTATTAAAAGATTTTTTCCCTTTAAGTAAAACACTTTTAATAATACGAATCTCTCTAATTTCAAAATTACTTAAATAATCTTTAATTTGATTTGGTAATTCTTCAAGTAATTGGAATTTTAAAGCATCGTTATTAAATTCAGTGTTTTGGTGATTTGTATGATACGAATGATTGTTAGTTGTAGAAATATTGTTATTTGTATCATTCAAATCATTCGTATCATTGTTCTCAGTCTCTATATAGTTAGTATTATTAAACTCAGTATCATTTGATTTTGATTTTCGAAATTCTTGTTTTTTGACTTTCAAAACTCTGGAATTTTGATTTTCATTATTCTGGAATTTTGATTTTCGAAATTCCTTGCTATCATTGTGTTTATATGGTTTTTTAGGTTCTAGCAAGTAAATTTTATTTGGTTTGTTTAAACCCATTCTTTCTTGCTCTAAAAGATTAAAATTTTCTAATTCTTTCTTAATTTTGGTTACTTTTTGAGTTCCGCAATTTAAAAGTTCACATAAATCTTTAGTAGTAAATATTAAATATACATTTCCATTTTCATCAATCCAATTGTTTATTTTAGATAATTCGAACCGGTCCCTAAACATACAATAAGCAATTTTGGCAGAGTCACTGAGCTTTCTAAAATAATCATCTTCAAATAAAAACTTATATAGTTTATAAAATCTTTCTTGTTCAAACTCTTGTATTGTAATTCTTTTGAAATTTGACATAATAAAAAACCTCTTTCCGAAATTTAGTGTGGTAAGAGGTAATAAAACGCTTTTATATAGCTTTACATTTATTTAAAGATTTAGGAGCTTGCACTAAGATGTTATTCATTATATAATACAAGTACAAATTTTATATTAAACAAACGTGCTGTAACGTTTTATTACCAACCCCCAACTATTACCAGTAGTTGGGGGTTTTTGATATGTTAAGTATATTATAGCACTTTAAATAAGGTTATAAAAGGAGAAAATGGATAACCGTCAAAGGTTCATAAAAGGTTGATAAACCTTTGACAAATCCTATCAACCCTAGATAAACCCTTTATAAAATGTGTTTTTTTATTCATATTGTATTATCTTGTATTAAAGCATCTATAGTTTTATAATGGTTTGTAAAGGGTTTATAAACTGTTTACAAAGGGTTGATTATGTGAAAAGTGTGAAAATGTTAAGTGAAGAATTAAAAGTTAGTAAACAAACAATTTTTAATAATATTAAACGACTAAATATAGAAACAATAAAGCAAGAAAACACTTCATTCATTAAAGAAGATACTGATGTAGAAAAAATAATTCAAAGGGTGAATGAAAATAAAAAAAAATATGGGTTCGAAACTACCACAGCGGATAAAAAAAATAATGAATCAGATAATATTAATGTTGAATCTAAAAATGACACTCAAATAATAGAAATATTAAAAAATCAAATTGAAACCTTAAATAGCCAGATTGAAAAGCAAGAAAGTCGTCACAACACAACAATAGAATTCTATAGAAAAGAGTTACAGGAAAGATCAAAATTGCTTGAAAATCAACAAATATTAGCTTTAGAAAGCAATAAAAAGATTCAAAAATTAGAGAATCAATTAGAAGAAGAAAGACAACTTAATTATTCTTTTGATCAATCTACGAATGATAGACAAAATGTTAATACGCAAGAAGCAAAATTTACTGAAGAAGTTAAAAATGTTAATCAACCACAAGCAAACAAGACAGCAGAAGAAGACATAAGAGATAGAAATAAAGAGATGCCTGAAGAGAGCAATGATAACAGTTTAGAAGAAGATGAATTACTTAAAGGTAATAATTCATCTGAAGAAATAAATAATGATCCTGATAACAAGGTAGAACAACCACCTAAAAAAGGTTTTTGGAGTCGTTTATTTGGTAACTAACTGTAATTTAAAAAGAAGCATCAAGTATTTAAACTTGGCGCTTCTTTTTTATGTTAACTGGACTTCTGATAATCATCGATTATGTCAAGTTAATGTTATTTAATAATGCATAGCTTTCAGTTTGAAATTTACTTATATAGCTGAATTAGTATTGTAATACTTTTAAATATTCAAAAAAGATTGATGAAATTATATAAGTTATCAAGAGAGATTACAGGTAAGTGTGGATTTTAATTTGCCCAAACCTTATAAAAAAACTGTTTTTTTTCAATCCAGAGCAAACTTCTGAAAAACATTGGTTTTTATTGTTATACCCTAAAATATAAAAGAATTAATAATTTTATAAATCTTGTTTCTCTATAATAAATACATTTTCAACTTGTTCATTAAAAATTCTAGATATTTTAATTGCTATCAGTATAGAGGGAGTGAATTTATCTCTTTCGATTAATGAAATAGTTTGTCTTGAAATGCCAGTTTTCTCAGATAAATCTGTTTGTGTATATTTTTTACGTGAACGAAGTTCTTTTAATCTGTTTTTCATATAATCTCCTTATATTTCGAATAGAAAGGTACTCGGTATATTAGGTTTTAAATATCTCGCTAATTGCTATCCAACACCTGAAACACGTGTGAATAGCCCTCTGTTTTCTTTGTATAAACTTAAATTGACATTATAACGATTCCAATCTTTTATAAATATGAAAAGAATTTTAAAAAATTGGCTAATTATGAAAGTTGAACGCTATAATTCCTTAGGGCAATAATACATAAAAAACGCTAGCTTAAAAGCTAACGTTTCAAATCTTTCTAGTAAAACTGTATAATTCAACATACGTTTTCGAGATAAGCCATTTTCTAAATCATGCAGGATGGCTTTATTTTTTCGTGATTATCAGTCCAAAAATCATTATGACTTAAATATTGATTAAAGATGTTAAAACTTTAAGGGTTTTAAGTCATACTAAAATATTAGTTAGTATTAAAAATATTACTAAGCAAAGGATTGTTATCCCAGCAAAAGTATATGTTGATTTAAAATTTCTTTTCTGGGGCCCTTTTGTAATAACTTCCGTAAGTAATAAAACAATAGTTATTATAGCCAGTGGTACAAGAAGCATACCTAATATTGTAGTAATAATTTCCATAGTAAAACTCCTTTCTAGAAAGCGAAGAAACATTATCTCACTTTCATTGTTTTAAAAGATAGAATATAAAAAATAATAAAAATAACAAGTGTTATAATAAAACCAATTATCGTATGTGTTACTGGAGAACTATAATAAAATGAAGGGTCAATAAACTTTAATCCAAGGCGATAACCTAAAGAAGTAGGGAAAATGTATGAAAAAGGTGCCGCCATAAAAATCATAGTTACTAATGAAATTCCAATTCCACATACAATTGCAATTATTATATTTTGAGTTAGATTAATAAAAAATGTAATAACAACAGTCATAATAAATATTGTAAAAAAATTCAATATTAAAAATGAAATAATTATTTTAGATAAATCACCAATAGTAACGCCATTTATGATATAAAATAGAAGTATTGCTGCTAAATTTAAAAGCGCCAATATTGTTGATATTAAGTATGAAGTTAGCAATTTTGATAAAAATAGCTTTTGTCTTTTATTATAATAAGAAATCCAATTTAAAAATGTTTGGTTTTTATATTCTAGATAAAAAATTGATGCTGCTAAAATACTTGTTATTATAGGAATTAGCATAAGATATTGATTGTAAAACCTAAAGTAAAACCCTTTATCAAGAGATAGATTAGAATCATTTACAATGAAGTTAGCTAAATTCATTAATAGAGGTATAAGGCTAAGTAATACAATAACTAAAATAAATTTTTCACTTTTTATTTTGAACAGTTCATTTTTAATAAGTTGTATCATTTAAGAAGCACCTCTTTAGCATTTATAGACATGATTTTTAAATATAGATCTTCTAAGTTTAATTTTTGAATATCAGCATCTATTTTTTGATTTTTTAAGTTCTTATAGTCTCCTATTATATAACTATAACTATCATCTGATAAAATTGTATATTCTCCACTATATTGAGCAGAGTCACTCTGTTTTGAAACTTTAGATAAATCTGTTTTTATTAAGCCATAGTCTGTATGATTATTTTTTATATTAGCTACTATTTTTCCATCTTTGATAAATAATAATATATCTGCAAATTCAATAATTTCTTTAAGTATATGGCTAGAGATTATTGTAGTTCTATTCTCAGATTTCACATTTTTTGAAATTATTTCTCGCATATCTTTAATACCAATAGGATCCAATCCATTGGATGGTTCATCTAAAATAATTGCTTTAGGATTACCAATTAAAGATCTTGCAATTCCTAAGCGCTGTTTCATTCCCATAGAAAGTTGTTTGAATTTTTTTTGTTCAGCTTTATCTAAATTAACCATTTCTAGATATTTTTTTAAATCAACGTTAGCTTGACCCTTATAAATAGAGTGCAACTTCAAATTATCTAAACAATTTATATTATTATAAAATGCGGGATACTCAATTAAATGACCGATGTCATTGGAATTAAAACCTTTATTTATCTCACCTGAGTAATTTATAACATTAATAATTGTTTTGAAAAGTGTTGTCTTTCCTGAACCATTTGGACCAAGTAAGCCATATACCTTTCCATCATCAAATTCATAGTTAATATTATTTAGTATTGATTGACTTTTGTTTTTTACTGTTAAGTTTTTAATACTAATCATTGTGTTACCTCCATTTAGTAAGGATTTATATTTCTTATGTTAGTTAGAAATAGTAACAAAATTATAACAATTTAAATTTCTAAAGTTAAAATATTAGGGACTTCGGGATTGATCAAATAAATTAAACCATAAGATACTCCTGTTAATCCAGTCATTAAATCTAGATTTTGAATATTTGCACCAAGTCCACATTTTATGTCTTTCACTTTTTTACCTTCTAGAATTTCAGAAATAATAGCTATTATTTTTTTTGTATCTACTAATTTTGAATATTTAAGTATTACTGCATTTCCTAAGTCCCCATGACATAAGCATTGTGTACGTGAGAAGCCTTGGCGTAAGATTTCATGGGCTAATCTCTTATTATCTATTTGAGCATTATTAAATTCTAATCTATTTAATAGTATTCCTGGGCTGCCATGACACCAAGCAAAAGGTGGTTGAGATTCCTCATGATTGTAATGTTTCCAATAATTATCTACTCTATATTGATCTTCATACATATCTGCTTTGTTGATAATATTTAAAATTGCTTCAGAATTTTCAATTTCATTCAAATATTTTTTTAAAGCAAATACTACTCCGGAATTACCGTGACCAAAACCTGTTAATTCTTTATTATCTATAAAATGCCAAGTGATAGTACCATTTTCTTTATGAATAGCATTAGCAAGTAATCTTTCTGTACATAAATTAATTACTTTCCTTAGATATTTCTGATAATAATTTGATTCAACAATTTTATATAAGTTTATGAGAATAACTAAGACACCAGCATTACCACTTATAAAATCATTTAGATTATCAGTCATTATATTATTTTCTAATAATTTTATAGCTTTGATACATTCGTTAAGTAATTCTTCATCCTTTGTTTCTTTGAATATAACGGCAGATACATAAATATATGAAAATGCACCATCAAATGATCCAATTGGCAAGTTTTGTGTTTTTAAGTTTTGTTTAATATCACTTAAAATATTTAAAGATTTTAAAAGATATTTTTTATCTTTATAGTGCTTATATAAAGCAAAATAATATAAAGCCATACCACTCAGCCCATCATATAAATTTTCATTCATAACTAATTTTTGAATAGAACGGTTACCAATTGATCCATATAGTAGAGATGTCGTCCAACTATAAGTTTGATCTTTTTTTATTTCATTTTTAATTACTTCTTGTTCTATATCATTAATTAATTGATTGAAGTTACTATTTACTTTACTTTCGTTATATAATTTAAATTCTGATGAGTAATCTTTGATTGAATATTCCTCATCTTTTAAAGATATAATCCCACTATCTTTAAATAAAGATTCATCAATAATGTCTAATTGTTCTTTTAGATCTTTCGAATTTAGTTCTTTTAACTTGAAAGTTATACTGTCGATAGCGCTCCCACTGAAATAGTTGGGGTATATAAGTGTTTCATTATGATAAAGTGCACTGTTTTTAATATTGAAATTAAAATAGGGAATATTATTATCAATTAAGTCATCTAATTCATGTTTATACAACTCATCAGAGTTTTTCTCTACTTGAGTAGCAATAAATAAGTCTCTTAAAGCAATATTTTGAATGATAATAGGATGATAGCTCAAACTAAGTATATTTGAATAAAACATAGTGGGTTTATTAATATGTCGAGCTAAAACTTCATTTTCATAATTAAGTATGTTTAAGAATTTCTTTTTATTATTTTTAATATATTTATAAGTTATAGAAAAACCTTTTTTAATTTCTTCAATATACTTTGTTTCATCCACATAATCAGCATTTAATTTAGGATGATTAGAAGATTCTCCTATTTCAGTATATTTCCTATCAATTTTAAGAGATGAAGTTCCTTTGTTTTCAACTATAGGAACTTTAATATTTGACTGGGTTTTTCCTTTTCTTCCAATACCACTAATATCCGATTTTCGATTGTCTCCAAAAATAAACGGTAAAATACCAATAGATTTAACAGAAGTTGATAACTTATATTTATTATAAGACGTTGCATTTTTAAATTTGCTATTTTTAAATCTAATTCCTATAGTGCTTTCTAAGTCGATTAATACTGGATGATCTTTGTAGGCAATTAGATTTTCAGAATGAAAATCTGTTGCTCCTAATACATATAATAAGCATAAATGCATTCCTAATTCTAAATAAAAATTTTCTATTTCTTCATTGTAGTGACATTCTTTAAATGCTATTTCTTCTACCCAAAAGTAATTCTTTTTAACTAAGTTCTTTGTATATCTTAATTTCGTGTTTAAATTTTGATTAATATCATCTATTAACTTTGAGTATAATAAATCTATGCTTCCGCTACGTGGTTTATAAAATAATGAGATTTCATGGAATTCACATTTAATAACCATCGATGAGTTGTTATGTAAATCGCCCATAGATAACTGAAGTGTCTTTAGCGTCAAACTACCTATATTATAAAAATGTTTAATTTCACTAGTATCTTGATATAGATGCTGAAAAAACTCTTGAATACTTTTTTCTAATTTATGTAAAGTACTTTTTAATAAGGTAAATAAAGAAGAATACTTTTTTATAAATTCTTTGAGAAAGTCAGGGTTTTGCAAAAGTTGAATGTACTCATTAAATTGTTCTTTTTCATCAACGCTTTCAAAACTGCCTTTTAATCTAAGATAATTTATATCGTAGATTATAGTACGATAGCTAAATTGCATAAGCATATCAGATAATTTCAATTTAATAGTTTTATTAACTTGATTTGATATTGCTGTATTAGAAGTTATTTTTTTAATATCATCTAAAAAATCTATGTTATTAATCTCAATAAAGTAGTCTATGATTATATTTAACGCTCTGCTTTCATTTATACTAACTTTTTTACTTTTATTCACAAGATTTATAATATTTTCAGGATCTAAATTTAATCTGACAGGAGATGTATTTGTATTATAATAAGTTTCATTAAATTGTTTATAGTCTATACTAAAATACTTTTTAGTAATACTATTGAGCAGCTCTTCATTAAGTTCAGGTTGGATTTTTTGTAATATATTATCTGCACTTACCATATTTATCATCCTATACTTATTTTTTATTTAGTACTATTTAGAATATAAAGAAAGCTAAGTATTATTAATGGTGTAATAATACTTAGCTTGTTTCCTAAAAAATTAACAGAAACATGTATGAGTTGGGCAGATAGAACACTCCCATGTAACTGTACATTGTTTACCGTCATTGTCTTCAGAAATTCTTCTTGGTTCTGATGAACCACCGTAGATGTTTTCTAACTGAGTACTTTCTAATTCTTCTGAAATATTGCCAGCTGTTAAGAAAATTTCGAAATCTTTGTTACTCATAAGTAGCACCTCCTGAAAATATTTGAAAAAATTATTGCAATATGTTATCTTGAAAACGATTACTTGTATACTGCATTTTTAGTTTAACATAATATAGTGTTAAGGCAATATGATTTTTTTTAAAATTCTGTAAAATGATTTAGGAGGAATAACTATGAAGGAAATCCAAAAAATTACTTTAGAAGATTTGAGAGAAATTTCGAACCATTCATCAGAAACGAGAGGAACTCCAACGATCACTGTAGGAATTTCAGCTGCTGCTTGTCCTACTACAGATTGTGCTTCTGTAACAAGACCGTGTCCAAGTAAAGGCTAATTAATACAAGGACAAATAGTGTCTCCCCATTGAAATGGGGAGACACTATTTATATAAGGAGATAATTTATGAAAACAGAACTTAGTAAATTTTTTTTCAATTACTTTTTAGCAGAATATAAAAATAAAATAGTAAGTTTGCAAAAAAAACATCCTCAATATTTAGAAAAAGAAATTATCGGAAATATAGAAAACCAAATGTTTGATATATTTGAAAAATTGTCAATAGAATATCTAGTTTTTGATTTCAAAGAACTGAACAAAGAAAATCATTTAAGTAAATATTCAAATATTTACTTAAATGATTACAAGAAAAAATTAAATTTGCAGCAATCAAAATATTCTCCTTTATTAAATCAAGTAAGAAAAAGACTTAACCAATTTCAACAACATTTCAATAATATTATTGAGAACTTTATTAAAGATTATTATGAAATAAATGACCTTATAGAGAATGGTAAAATAAGGGATATTAGATTTGATATAGGAGATTCACATAATGATGGTGCTTCAGTTGCAATTATCACTTTAAATAATAACAATAAAATTGTTTATAAACCTAAAAATTTAGAACCAGAGTTATCATATTATAATATATTGAAGGAAGTTTCATATAAATTAAATAGAAATATAAAAGTCCCTCAAACATATTCTTTGGACAACTATGGATGGCAAGAATTTATAGATTACCAACCTTGTAATTTTGAAAACTTAGCACATTCTTATTACTATAATTTAGGTATTCAGGCATGCTTATTATATTGTCTTAATGCTAGTGACATGCATTATGAAAATTTAATCGTTTCAGAAGATTCACCTATTTTAATAGACCTAGAAACGATTCTTCAACCGTCATTTAATTATAACTATGAAGAGCCATCAGAAAATATGATTGCCAAAACAGTATTACAAACACTTCTTTTTGAATTTTCTATTTCCAAAAATTCTAACCTTATATATATGGGGGGGACTACAAATCAAATAAATCGTCCATTTATACACACTCAATTAATTAATGAAGATAATGATCAGATATCAATAGTTGAAAATATTATTAATAATAAAAACCATTCTTCTAATATACCTACTAGTAAAAATGGGACTGCATATGAGATCTATAATTACTCCTCTGATTTAGTAGCAGGTTTTTCAGATTGTTACAAATTAATACAAATGGATAAGAATATTATCATGAATAATTTATTAGAGAAGGATTTTAAAGTTAGAAGTGTATTAAGACCTACTTATGTATATACAAGATTTATTGAATATTTTAAGCAACTTAACAAATCTGATGGAGTGTTAGAAATTCTTAAAGAAAGTAATACTTACTTTAAGGAAAGCAATTTAATTGCAGAAAAAGAGTTACTTTCTATTGCAAATTTAGATGTTCCTTATTTTAATGTTTCTATTAGCTCTAAGAATTTACGAAATAATGGCAAAGTTATCATTAATGATTTTTTCAAAACATCTGCTTTAGAAGAATTAAATATAAAATTGCAAAGTTTAAATACAAAAGACTTAGATCTTCAATTACAGTTGATAAAAAACTCTATTTCAACATACAAAGAAAATATAGCGACTGACACAACTAGAAACCTGAAAGTAAGGGAATATTCAACAAACCTTAGCAAAGAGTTAAATGAGATTAGAAATAGTTTTCGTAATTTAAACACATTAATTAATATAGAAACAAATAACTATAACAATACTGTATTTACACCTATTAGTTATGATTTGTACAATGGTTTAGCAGGCGTATCGATAGTTTTACTCTCCTATTTCAATCTTGAGGAACATGAAATAGACAATTTAAATAATTATATATATAAAGGATTTTTATCTGATGATTCTTTAAATTACTCTATATATGATGGGAAGTTTTCCTATTTCAAATATTTATTGATATTAAAAAAACATTTTGCTATAGATCTTTTGAATGAAAAAGAATTACAAAATTTATTACAGGAATATATAGCTTATTTGGATGTCAATGAAACTATAAATTTAGATTATTTAGGTGGTGTTGCAGGAGTTCTATCTTTAACAATCGATATTTATGAAGATACATACAATTCTATTTTAAAAACTTATATTGAAAAACTTTCAAAAGTTCTTATAAAAAATGCAGTTTTCAGTAACAGTAATGAAGTATATTGGTCAGGCACAAACGATTTTAAATTAGGATTAGCTCATGGAAATACTGGGATTTGTTTAGCATTAGTAAAAGCAGAGAATATAATACCTGAGTTAAATATAAGGAAAATTATAAACAGTGCAATAAATTTAGAGAATCTGATTTTTAACAAAGAAAGCCTAATTAATGTGTGGTGTAATGGTATATCTGGTTTAGCTTTAGGAAGATCGGAAATCAAAAAGATAAATAGTTCATATAAAAATCTAAATGTTAACTTATTTACAGATTCGCTTATCCAAAAACCAAATCTACCGGAGAACTTACAATCCGTTTGTCATGGTACACACGGAAATTTAATGATTTTAAAATCTTTAAATATTGAAGTTAATGATATTAATCAAATTTTGAGTAATACTTTTTCATATGAATGGTCCTCTGGATTATATTACCCTAATGAAAATTATAGTTTCTTTTTAGGTAAAACAGGACAATTATTCAATCTGATTAATAAAAAAAATGAACTGATTAAAGATATATTGCTATAAAAGAGAAGGTGTAATATTGGAAAAGCAATTAAATAAAATCCAAAGTAAATACTATACCGTATTAAATGATAGTTATGTCTATGAATATTTTTCAGTTTTGGCGAATAATATGTATAGTTATAACGAACTATTACATATAGTTGCTTTATATAAATTGACTATATGTTATCGGATTGATGAAATACAGATGATTCAACTTAAAGTAAGGTACAACGATTTAACACCCTTATTATTTATTAATAATATCAGTATTGATAAATCTTCAGAAATTTACTTAAGAGTTAAAGAAGGTCGACCTATGGCACGAAAACTCCAGTGGGATGTATCTAAAACTACTAATAATTATACTTCCTATTCAAAGTGCAAAGGCTCACATAAACACTCGGTAGCCTTAATTGATTCAGGTATTGATGTAACACATGCTGATTTAAAATCAAACCTATTGTATTATGAAAATTTCGTTCCAAAGTATGGATTTAAAGGCAAAGAAGATGATGAAATCGGTGAACCATTTTATATGGAAGATAAGTTAGATCATGGTACTCAAGTAGCAGGACAAATATGTGCTAATGGCAATATTACTTCAATAGCTCCTAATACAGGCCTAAAAGTATATAGAGTTTTTGGAGGCAAGTCAGCTGATAATATATGGATTTTAAAAGCTATAATAGAAGCTTCTAAAAACAGTTCAGACGTAATAAATTTAAGTTTAGGTGATTATATATTAAGTCACAATAATACAGAAATAAAGGCATATAAAAAAGCTATACAATATGCAAGGTCAAAAGGATGTGTAATTGTAGGTGCTTTGGGAAATGATGGTATCAATATTGATGATAAAGATAATTTTTTAGAGCATATAAAAAATAAAAAAAGAGAAAGAAATGATTATATTGATAGTAAATCATTAGCATTAGATTTACCTGCTCAGCAAAATAATGTGATTGGCGTAGCGTCTGCTAACAAATCTAATAGACTGTCAAGCTATTCAAATAAGAGTGATATATATATAGATGTACTAAGCTATGGGGGAGATAATGAACTCCTTAAAGAATACGGTTATGATATGTGGATAAAGAATGAATGGGTCAAAGATGAATGGATATTAACTACTTCCAGTAAGTTTGGTCATACTTATTCTGTAGGAAACTCTATAGCTGCAGGTAAAGTTTCTGCTGCCATAGCTGCTATGAATACATACTATGATATATCACAAAATCCAAGTTTATCTGAAAAAATTTTCTTTAATAACTTGAATGGTGTATTGAAGATGACAGACATATTAAAGGATGGATAACTAAAGTTATCCATCCTTTAATATGTCTTATTCATTATCTTTAAGTTCCTGATTCATAACAAATTTATTATACAATTCATGATTGTTCATTAAATCTTTATGTTTTCCAATACCTGTAACTTTTCCTTTATCTAAAAATATAATTTGGTCTGCTTTTTTTACTGTAGAGAGTCTGTGAGCAATTATCACTGTTGTTCTACCTGACATTAAAGTATCGAAGGCTTCTTGAATTTTTTTCTCACTTTGACTATCTAAGTTTGCTGTAGCTTCATCTAATAAAAGAATATCAGGATTTTTAGCAAAGCATCTAGCTATATCAATGCGCTGTTTTTGCCCTCCTGAAAGCTTAATACCTTTTTCACCAATAAAAGTATCATATCCATCTTCCAAAGAATTTATAAATTCAAAGCAATTAGCATTTTTCATTATATTAAGCATTTCATGATTACTAACTTCACGATCAATCCCATATAATATGTTTTCTTTAATGGTACCATTCATCATAGCATTAGTTTGCATAACGTAACCTATTTTACTTCTCCATTTATACAAATCGTATTCATATATGGAATGATTATTATGTAATATTTTACCACGATTGATAGAATACATTCTCTCAATCAAATTGAATATAGTAGTTTTACCTGAACCTGATGGTCCAACAATAGCAGTAACTTTATTATTTAAAATGTTTAAATTTATTTTGTTTAATACTTTATTATTACCGTAAGAAAATTCGACATTTTGAAAAATTATATCAGAGTCTTCTACATCATTAAAACCACGAGTTTCTTCTGTTTTTTCTTGTAGTATTTCATATATTTTTTGGCTAGATCCAACTGCTTTTTTATAATCAGTAATTAAAGTAGAAACATTTATTAAAGGCATAGATAGTTGAAAAATATAAAAAATCATTGTAACTAAAGTACCAGCGCTCATACCTCCAGAAGCTACTCTCATTCCTCCAAAACCAAGTATTATACCTACTGTTAATAACATAACTATACTAGATAATGGTTGAATAATAGCTGAAACTTTGGCTTGCTTCAATCCTAAATCGTATATATTTAATAAATTACCATCTGCTCTATTTAATTCTTCTTTTTGTGTATTTGAAACTTTTACTAATCTAATTTCTGTTAATACACGTCCTAATAATCCACTGAATTTAGCAATTTCAGTTTGTGTACTAATTGCCACCTTTTGCATAATTTTACCGAGTGGAAGGATAACTATTAAATAAAAAGGGAATAATCCTGAAATAATTAATGACATTTTCCAATCCATTGTAAATAAAATTATCAATGAACCAAAGATACTTAATATAGAAGGTAATAAATTAGGTAACTTATATGATACAAAATAATTTATATTTTTTGTATCATCAGTTAGCCTACTCATTAATTGGCCACTTTCATTTTCATCAAAAAATGGAACCTCTAATTCAATTATATGTTTCCATAATATAGTTCTAATTCTATATATCACTTTTTCGCCTATTTTGTTTAAAAGGTAAAGGCTAATACCACTAAATAATGCATTCAATAAAAAAATCAAAATAAAAAATGATACAAAGCCTACATTAATATTTTTCAAATCAAAATTGTCTACTAATTTCCCTGTATAAAGTGGTATTAATAGACCACTCACACTTCCTAAGAGAGAAATTACAATAGTAATAGCTAATAATATTTTAGGCCATTTTATTTGATTTAATATGTAGATCAAAGGATTTTTGGGTTCTAACACAAAGATCGCCCCTTATTTTTTCATATTTTTATTAATTTGAAACTTTTCTTTGCTATCTTTTTTCATAAAGGAGGGTATATATGATTCTAGGAAGTATTCTTATTATTTTTGCAATGTTATGTTTACTATCAAGCTTAATTATAGCATTTATAACTATAGTATCAAAAAGTCTAGATAAATCTAAAAAAGTTACATTTAAAGCCCCTGCAATATTATTTTTATTATATGTTATTATAATGATAATATCTTTAGTTTTATTAAATAGTTAAAAGGGGGATTAAGATGAATAACTATGACATTTTAATAGTTGAAGATGATAAATCTATAGCCAACCTCTTAAAGCAAATTTTAGATGACGAAGGTTTTAATACCATTATGGATAATGACGGGCATATCGCTCAAACTTCATTTTCAGAATTTCATTTAATTGTGATGGACATAATGCTCCCAAATAATAATGGTCTAGAAATTGCTAAAACAATTCGTTCTCAAAAAGACATGCCTATAATTTTTTTAACTGCTCGGCTAGATTTAGACTCTAAATACAATGGCTTAGATATTGGAAATGACTATTTAGAAAAGCCGTTTGAGCCTATAGAATTAATTATGCGGATTAAAAATTTAATATTAATGTTTTATGGGCCTGATTTATATGAATTATTTTATTTGAAAATTGATCAAACAAATAGATCCGTTTATCTAGATGAAAAGGAAATTAAATTCACCAAGACCGAACTCAATTTGTTTTTTTATCTTTTTGAAAATAGGGATCATACTCTTACTAAGGAACAAATAATGGATAAAATATGGCCTTTTGGAAGTACATTTGATAGTGTTTTAAATGTTTATATAAATAGAATCCGTTCAAAAATTCAAGACCATGAAAATAATATCATTAAAAATTCGTATGGTCTTGGTTACAGTTTAGTAACTAAGGAAGGTTAAATTTATGGGAATTAAAAAAAAGTACTATCTTTTGATGATAAGTGGCGTATTACTAATACCTATAATATTTATTTTTGTGAATTTCTTAATATTTTATGGTTATTCATTTTTAACAAATATTTTTCAATATTTTCATTTAAATATATCGTTTACAAATGAATTTTTAATATTCAATCTATATGCTATGTTTTTCTCTATACTTATCATTTTAATAATACTAGCCTCTAAATCAATACAAAACATAATACAAAAGATTAAAAAAATTGAAACAACGATTCAAAAAATAAATTTTGATGACTCATTACCCGCAAACATTGAAGTGAAATCTAATAGCAATGATGAAATCGATCAGTTAATATCCTCGATTAATAATTTGATTGATCGATTACGATCTAAAGAGATATCATTACAAGACCAAGAAATTAATAATACTAATTATTTAAAGCAGTTATCTCATGATATAAATACACCCTTAACTACTATAAAATTAGAATTTTATCAACTATATAAACGACAAATTATCTCTGAAGATGCAATTCAATCAATTAACCACAAAATTGAATATATAAGTGAACTAACTAATAGAATCAATGTATATAGTCAAAAATCAATTGATAACTTTTATGTTTTTAAAAAGCCTATTACTATTAATGACGCTATTAACGATACTGTAAAAAAATGGAATCATTTGTTTTTTAAAGAAAGTATTGAAATTGAAATGTTAGTTTATGACAAATCAATAATATGGTTAGGTGAAACCCTATGGTTCAAAAGATTATTTGATAACATCTTTTCAAACATATATCGACATTCCAAAACTCAAAAAATTCTTATAGTTCTTGATAAAAAAGTAACTATTCAAGACTTTGGAATTGGGTATGATACTAGTGAAGATAATATCGGTTTAGGGATTAAATCTATGAAGGATATAAGCAAACGTTTATCATTAAATTTATCTATTATTTCAAATAATAACGGAACAACTTATACTTTAGAGCAAAAAGACAACAATGCTAAAGCTATCAATACCAAATAAGTATATATTGGAGGTTTATATGAGTAAGTTTTTAACAGTTATAGCAATATTAATGGTTATTTCAGGAATATCTTCAGTAACTTTATCTATTATGGAATTTGTCTATGCATCACCATCTAATCGTGATTTTCTATTACCAGGACTAACTTTTTTACTAGCATTATTTTTACTAGCAATTTTTTTATACTTTATTAATAAATTTCAATACTAAAAGGAGTGCCACAATGCGTAACTTATTTGAATATGCTAAAAAAGACCCTGTTGTTTTCGAAAAAAGTCCTGATAATATTTGGACAAATAATAAATTAAATTCATTCATACTTAATTCTCATTTTAAAAATGAAATTTCTGGTGGTAGTAAAGATTCTAGCACTATTCAAAAATCTATTGATTTTATTGATAAATGGGCTAAACACTTCTCTTTCAATAAAATACTCGATTTGGGATGTGGGCCAGGAATTTATTGCCACGAGCTAGGCAAAAGGGACTATAAAGTAACAGGAATTGATTTTTCAAAAAATGCGATTTCTTATGCAAAAAATCATTACAAAAATGATAATACTAATTTTATATGCAAAGATATTTTTAATTTCTATAGCACACAAAAATACGAAGTTTGCTTATTAATTTATTATATTTACGCTCTATTCGATAAAGAAAAAAGGATGAAATTGCTCAAAAAAATATATTCTTCACTAGATAATAATGGGATTTTAATCTTAGACGTGCCATCGTATAATCAATTTCAAAAATACCAAAACTTAAATTTTTGGAACTATTTCGACAAAGATAATATATATGATTTAGATCCTTTTATTTTATTCTATTCAATTAAAAAGTATGAAGATAACGTGCTACTTAATCAAAGTATGTACTATTTTGAATCTGGTGAAACAATAACTACTTACGACTGGATGCAACACTTTACGAAAGAACAATTAAAAAAAGAATTAAAATCAAACGGTTTTAAAATATTAGGTATTTACGGAGATAGTAACGGAGAACCTTTTACCAAAGATTCTTCTAACATTTCAATGGTTTGTCAAAAACATAGCGAAAACTCTTTATAACTTATATTGTTTAAATTTGCGAATGACTAACTAAACTTCACGAAGTAGCTAATTCTCAAACAAAAATTCCCAAAACCTTCGTTATTAAGACAAATTTTGATTATGAAACAGTTAAGAGACTTCTTGTTAATAAGAAGTCTCTTTTAATATGTTTTTTGATTCCATGTTGATTTTTAGCAAAAGAAAGGATGTTCTTAAAAGTGCTTTTGTAGTTTAGATACTGAACTCCAATAGATTATTGTGCCAAATGCTAAGCCGGCTATTCCCCATATCAAGACATCCCACCAACTTACGTCTATCGAGCCATAAGACAAAAATGGGAAAATATACTGCATCATAATAAACATAAAGACGGCCCACGTTATACCTGCGATTGTTGATTTTTTCTTCAACTTTTCTTTTTTATCTTTGTATTCTTCAAGACTTGCACAATCCGTATCATCAAGACGTTTCTTCCTTAATCTTAAAACTATATTTATTGAATAAACCATAACAAGTAGAAATAATGCTATAGTTGAAAAGTTCAAGGTGTTATTTACTGTGTCAATTATAAGACTTATAAACATTATTAATAGAGTTAAGTACCATAAAAGTATTCCTGAAAAAGCTAATTCTTTATATATTTCTCTTAACTGATATTCATCTCTGTCATTTACCGTATTGATAAAATATTTTAAGAATTTATTCTTCATATTCATTATCCCTCCAAAATAAAGTGTTAAGATCAGTTTTAAGTACTTGGGCTAAAGAAATACATAGGGATAAAGACGGATTATACTTCCCGTTCTCAATTAAATTAATAGTTTGGCGAGCAACATCTACTTTTCTAGCTAATTCAAGTTGAGTAAAATTTCTGAGTTGACGGTACTCCTTGATTTTATTCAAGCCAAACACCCTTTCAACTTTAATATGTACATTATATGTGACACTTAAAGCTTATGTCAAATATATATGACATTCATTGTATGTTACTATATAACCTAATTAAGAAAAGAGAATACCAATTGGTATTCTCTTTTCTTGTATATTTATTAAAGTATTATAATACAAGGCTGAACTAATTTTTGAGACACTGTGAGAGCCTCTCATTTGCATTGACAACCCATTTATCAAGATAATCCCTTATCATGTTTAATTCTATAAACTGTCTGTCTTGTAATATTAACCTCTTTCGCAATCTTACTAATTGCTTTCCCTTTTTCTAACATTTCGACAACTCGGTGATAGATAACACGTTTCTGAGGATCTTTCGCGTTCGGTGAATAAAGTAAAGGGCGCCCTTTATATACCCCTTTGTCTTTCGCAACTTGAATCCCTTGAGCTTGTCGACGTTTACTTTCATTTCTCTCCTGTTCTGAAACCATTGCTAAAATTTGAACGATTAAATCTTTCATAAACTTATCCAGTAATGGATTACCAATGACTTCATTCATCATAGGTAAACTCGTAATCATTAACTGAACATCTTTTTCTTTCAAATAATTAACAGTTTCAATAATTTCATCATAATTACGTCCTAAACGATCAATGGACTCCACAACGAATCGATCTCCTATTCTTACAAAATTAAGGGCTTCTTGAAATACAGGTCTATTTTCAACTGATTTTCCTGATTGCTTCTCTGTAAAGATTTTCTCTACACCAAACGTCTTTAAATTATCCAATTGTCTTTCTAAGTTTTGATCTATCGAAGATACTCTCGCATATCCTATAATCATTTATTTTCACTCCATATTTAATATACACCCTAATCATACATGTAGGTTGCTGTAATTTCAACAATCTACTTTGTATGATTAGGGTGTACTCTTATTACACTATGTATTCACTTAAAATACTCCATACTTTTTGCAATATTTCTTTATTATATGCTATGAGTCCAACTTCCCTTGAATGATTTTCCAATTCTCTGATTAAAAGATTCATACTTTCAACTCGTATTATTAATGATTGAGGAATGATTGTTATTCCTTGTTCAGCATTAACACTAGCCAGTATGGACTCTAAATCATTTTTATGTTCAAGATTCATCTTAGTTTTAGAGAGATGTTTTTGTATAAAAGATAAAGTATCACATGGTGGATTAAGAAGAAGTATCTTTTCATTTATTAAATTACTAGCAAATATACTATCGGATAGCCTTAAATCACTAGTTCTTGGAAAGACCACCATATATTTTTCACGATATAAAACTTTACTATAAAGTTGATTATTTTCTGTAGCAGTTATGTCTCCAATAACTACATCTATATCCCCATTATGTAAGTGATCAAGTAAAATTTGAGTGTTACTTTCAATTTTTATGGAGAGTCTTTGCTGTATTAATGCTTCTTTTTTCTCAGCCCATTTATACAATGAAAAGCTTGGTAATAGACCAACTCTAATTGTTGCATCTCCATTTTTTGAAGTCTCTGCTTTTAATTCGTCTATATCGCTTTTTATAATCTTAACTTTACTCAAAACTAACACACCATACTCAGTTAAAAATATGCCTCGAGAGGTTCTATAAAACAAGTCACCTTCAAAGTATTCTTCAACACGCTTAATTCTCTTACTAAGTGCTGGGGTACTGATATTAAGTAGCTTAGAAGCATGGTTAAGACTCTGATATTCAGCAACTTTTATGAAATCCTCTATATATTCAATATTCATATATTACTCCCCCTATTAACTTTTCTTTAATACCACTCTTAATGTATTCATTATTCCATTAATTACAATATAATACTACGCTAAAATACATAAATATATTTGTTAGGAATGATTAAATCATGAAGAAAATTTGGATTTTAACATTAGGTATGTTTGCTTTAGGGATGGATACTTATATTGTGGCTGGACTATTACCTGATATAGGAAAGAGTTTTAATAAAAGTAGTGCTAAAATAGGGCAGGGCGTTACTGTTTTTACATTATTTTTTGCTTTATCAGCCCCTGTTTTTTCAACTATACTAGCTAAGTATTCTGTGAAAAAAATTCTTTTACTGGCTTTATTAACTTTTGGATTAGCTAATTTGATTACTATGCTATCTCTAAACTATTCAATATATATCTTATCCAGATGTATAGCTGGACTAGGTGCAGGATTATTCTCTCCTATGGCAGTTAGTTCGGGTGGACATTTAGTAAGTCAAAAAAATAAAGGAAAAGCATTAGCTTTTATAGTTGGAGGCATGAGTATAGGTACGGTTGTTGGGGTTCCCATAGGCTTACAATTAGCTAATTTAATTAATTGGAGGTTTGCTATAGGTATAATTGTAATTTTAAGTATAGTTGCCTTTATAAGTATATATTTTTTACTTCCTGATTTTAAAATGCCTTCAGCACCTAGCTTGAAAGAAAGATTCTCACTTTTTATAGATCCACATGTATTAAGAGTGGTCTCTGTAACTGTATGTGCAGCAATTGCAAGCTTAGGTTTATACACCTATCTTTCTCAAGTTATAAGTGAAGGTATTTCACCACACTACATTACACTTTTCTTAACTACTTGGGGAATTGGAGGATTATTAGGAAGTTTTGGAGTCGGTTTAGTCATTGATAAATTTAAAAACACCCAAATTTTGATGCTTATCATTTTAGTCACTTTAGGGATTAGTATAGTGTTAATCCCTACACTTATTAAAATTCCTATTTTAGGACTTATACCGTTCATACTATGGGGAGCAATGGGATGGGCTACTCAAGCACCACAGCAACATATATTATTAAAAA
Source organism: Staphylococcus sp. Marseille-Q5304 (assembly GCF_943737015.1). GTDB lineage: Bacteria > Bacillota > Bacilli > Staphylococcales > Staphylococcaceae > Staphylococcus > Staphylococcus hsinchuensis. The sequence continues at coordinate 4,836 of NZ_CALSFP010000002.1, read as the reverse complement.
ATCATTCTGAACATGGTAGCACATCTGTGGCCTTAAATAGCTCTCTAAATTATTTAGGAAGTGCGATTGGCGCTGCATTAGGTGGTTTATTACTTGCACAAGGAGCTTCAACTAACATATTAATTTATTGTTTTTTTGCTATAGTTATTATAGGTATTATTATTCAAATAATAAATGTGTTTATCGATAGGAATAGTATAGAACTTTAAATAAATATCATTACAAATAAAAGCACCCTACTATTTGATATAGTAGAGTGCTTTTATTTGTAATGATATCTGCATGATGCAACTAATATTGCATTGTCATTTACTGTATATACTAATCTATGTTCTTGGTTAATTCGTCTACTGTAATATCCAGAAAAATTGCCAACTAACTTTTCAGGTTTACCTATACCATCTAATGCACCATCTCTAGAGATACTTTTTAATAACTGATTAATCCTTTTAACCATCTTTCTATCTTTTGTCTGAAAATATTCATAATCATCAAACGCTTGTGGTGAAAAGGTAATATTCAATTTAGCCACTTATATCAAAATATCCTTAGTTTTTATATTACCACGTTCTAGGTTTTCAATAGATTCTGATAAATATTTTGCATTGGCAGGATTTTGTTGCAAGTATAGTGTCTCCATTATTTCATTATAATTATCTTCTGACATTATAACTGCATTACGGTCTTTTGTTGTAATTGTTATCGTATCGCTATCATCATTAACTTTATTAATCATGTCTTTGAAATGTTCACGTACATATGAATAGGATTTAACAGTCATATCAAATGCCTCCTTACAGTTGTTAAACATTTTATTATCTAAATTGTACAATTTTTTGTACGATTTAGCAAGTTTTTAACTTATAGCATTATTACAATAAGTATCCACTTCCGATAAGTTGAATTACGTCTATAAAAAATTTATCACTTGTTACTTTTAAGTAAAAATTTTTTCCAGTTTACCTAAATGTCTTAATGTTGATGTTAGTGTTGCAAAAATAAAACGTTTTAAAAAGCTTCATTCAAGTTATTATAAATATCAAGAGCCTGGCTTACTTTCATTTTTCTTATTAATCATAATTAAGGAAATAACTATTAAGGCTAGTCCTGATAAAGTAAGTATAGTCATTTTATGCCCGAAAATTAAAAAATCCATAAATGCTGTGAGAGGTGGGGCACAGTAAAATAAACTTGTAACTTTTGTCAAATTACCTTTATTTATCATGTAGTACAACAACATAGTTGCCCCAATAGATATAATTAGTACCATCCAAGCAAGTGATATGATAAACGAAAAAGTTAAGTTTATAGATAATGTATTTATAAATGGGGCAAAGGTGATAAATATAATAAAACTAATGGTATATTGTATTACCATATTAGGAATCAGACTAATACTAATCTTATTTTGTGAAAATGTCCCTAGGGTTATTGATAATACAGAAAGAGAACAACAAATAATTCCAATAGTAGACATAGATCCTGTAGTTAAGTTATGTACAACTACCAATATAAGCCCCAACATACCTAATATGAGTCCTACCCATTGCAATTTCGTATTACTTTCTTTGGTTATTAACGCTGTAAGTATAGGTTGTACCCCTAAAATTATCGACAATAATCCTGGTGAAACATTAAAATCTAGTGCTAAAAAGAAAAATAATTGATAACCCACTTGTTGTAAAAAACCAGTACAAATTACCAGTATCCATTGTTTTGAAGATCTAGGAAATTGATTTTCTTTTTTCTTTTTGGATTTGAACCAAAAATAAATCCCCCATAAAATAAGCATTGAAAATAGATACCGATATACTAAAAAAGCAAGTGGATTGGCATACTTCAATCCATTTTCTACAAAAATCGCTCCACTCGACCACATGATTATAAAAGTAACCGGAACTAGCATATTTGTTATAAATGCTTTCGAATAATTCTTTGTATTGTTAATCATTATTACTCACCTCAATATAATAATCGAGCCACCCATATGAATGACTCGATTGCCACAGTCTTTCGTACTAACTTTACTTTTGGGTAACATTAAGTTGACCAGTCAGAAAAAGAAAAATGTTCACCCAATTCTCTTTTTTCAATTAGATATTCATTTACTTGTTTAGCCTTTTTAATCATCTCTTTATCATTTGTCCTTTTAGATATTTCTAATAGCCAACGATAACAAATGTCAATAGGTATTTTTTTATAGAAATGTAGTTTGGATAACAGGAATACAATTTCTTTAAAAGTATAGTGATGTATAACATTACTTAAATTTCTAATGATTTCTTCTCCATAATTTGAGTCTACTTCCTCACGTTCAACTATATAAGGATTAATATTTTCATCATATAAATTTTTATTTGTAAAAATATCTTTAGGTGTATAAGGTTCGTCAAAAACAAAGTCTAGGCATAAGAATAGTCTATTTTTATTAGAGAAGTTTGCTGCTGCATGAATAATACCAGCATCTAAAAACCAAATTTCTCCTTTTTTCATACAAAAAACATTATCTTCATCTGAATGGAAAGCTAGTTCATTTGTTTCTAATGGTATAAATACTCTGAAATATTTTTCCATTTCTTTATTTAAATCAACAAAATCTCTGTGAGGCATAATTAAAGCATCAACAAGATTCCGTGTTCTAACCATTTTTAAATTTTTTATATTAAAGTTTTCTTGAATGAAATTGCTTATATAAGGTAATTGCTTTCCATAACTAGTTTGTTTAATTTCGTGATTATAATCTCTATATTGAGTATCTTTTTCATCTTCTGATGCCCCCCCATAAAGTACAGTTCATCCAAAAACCTGAACTAAATTCATCATATTCCTCTGAAATTTTGGGAAACGTCGTGTGGGTTTGCAAATCTTTTTCTAATTTCTTTTCGTCAAAATTCACTTTACCAAAAGCATAAGAACTCATATATTTCACGCTACCCTTCTAATTAAATTAATATAGAAATATTTAATTTCTATATTAATTTAAACATACAAAACTTTTTCTCATTAAGGAAATTGATATAAGGAAATGGTACAATCGCTTAAAATGATAAGAGAGGTGAAAATATGGAGATACGACACTTAAAAACTTTTGTATCTATTGTAAAATGTGGTGGATTTACTCATGCAGCAGATGTCTTAGGTTATGCTCAATCAACTGTTACTGCCCATATTCATGAATTGGAAAATGAATTAAAAAAACCTTTGTTCGATCGAATTGGTAAAAAAGTCATATTAAATGAGACGGGTAAAATACTATTTCCGAAAGCTATGGAAATTATAAATTTAGAAAAACAAGCTAGAGATATAAACAATGATGAAGAATTATCAGGGGACATTTCTATTGGAGCACCTGAAACTTTGTTAACTTACAAATTACCTACCTTATTAAAAAAAATGAAATTACAGTATCCAAAAGTAAATATACAAATAAAGCACCTACAACCACATACTCTTAAGTATGAGTTGAAAAACGGAAATATTGATCTAGCTCTTGTCTTGGAGCAAGAAAATGAAAACGAACTAAGTTATCATAAATTAACTAAAGAAGATTTGATATTAGTTACTGGAAAGGAATATAATATCACCCCGTTAAGAAATTTACTTGAAACTCAAACTCTTTTAGTTACAGAAGATGGTTGTATATTTAGAAAAACATTTGAAGATATTGTTAATACAACAAATAGGCTAATAAATTCTCATATAGAATTTGAAAGTATAGAAACTATAAAATCATGTTTAAAAGAAAATTTAGGTATTGCTTTGTTACCTTATATAAGCATAGAAAATGAATTAATGAATAATGATTTAACTGCACATAAAAGATATAGTAATGCAGTTTCTATTTATTATGTATATCACGAAGATAAATGGCACTCTCCTTTATTCACTACAGTTATAAACATGGTACAATCACTAAGTACTTAGTATTAGAGAGTGTAAAAAATTCATATTGACAGGAAAAATCGATGCTAAATTTATTAATATTATAACTTTGGATTTAAAACTTTTTGACTATAAAGTAGTTTTTCAATTGCAGTAAATGCGGAACCAATTGTAAAAATACAATCCATTGAGACAAATCTTTTGAATGTGCCATTCCATTGATCGCGGTTAACAATAATGCTATTACTGTTAAAATTTAGCAATTTCATATTATAACTTATAGTGTTTTCTATGAAATAATATGAGACTAAAAAGCATTAACATTAAACTTGCATAAAATATTATTGATGCCAAAAGATTAAAAATAATATTTTTCTATCTAACTTATTAAACTCCTTTATATATAGAAAAATGCTTTAAACAGATATATACATATATATATCTGTATATATAATAATTGTATTAAATAAACTAAAATTAATACTAGTAAGAGCAGCATCTAACATTTTTTCTTCCATATGATATTATTTTGCATTCCTACCCACTATGATGTTACAATATGTTTAACAAAAAGTAGTTCCATTGGAACACCGAACCCCCAACCTATTCCAGTAGGTTGGGGGTTCTTTTTGGTGGGCTATGTCGCCTTATTATTTATTGCGGTTGTTTAGCCAAAACGTAAAACTCGCAATTATGCATCCTGAAACAACAGGTGCAATTACACTAACAAAAAGTAGCTCCACTGGTCTCACCTCCTTCCGTCGAAAATATCGCCGGAAGTTAAGGCGACCTCACTATTATACCATCTGTATCATTTGAAGCATATACACTTCCGATAAGTTGAATTATGTCAGCTCAATGATAAAATAATATAGTTACTTCGATTAAAATAATACAATTTCCACTTTTTCTAAAGTCAAAATGTTTATAATAAATATGAGTATATTATTAAAA